>JBDRBN010000031.1:0-2024 GCA_043822785.1 Pseudomonadota bacterium | reverse complement strand
CGGCTGAGGATCAAGGCCATCTCCGCAGAAGATTCCCCCGCTAGAATCGCTCGCCGCCAACATCTTTGATCCCAGCAATTCCTTGGTCAGCAGCGCTGCAAAAAAACCAGCGTTCCCATATCCCTGGATCGCCACCGTGGCCTTGGACAGATCCATTCTTAGATACTTCGCAGCCTCTCTGATCGTGTACACCCCTCCGCGTGCCGTTGCATCGGACCTCCCGAAGGAGCCGCCCAGCTCTATGGGCTTCCCGGTAATGACACCGGGGAGGAATCGACCTTCGATCCTGCAATATTCATCCATCATCCAGGCCATGATCTGTGGATTGGTATAAACATCGGGAGCAGGAATATCCTTGTTAGGACCGATGACCTGCCAGACATGGCGGACATATGAACGGCTCAACCGCTCCAGCTCCCCTGCCGACAACTTCTTCGGATCGCAGATGATCCCCCCTTTCCCCCCTCCGAGGGGTAGGTCCATCAGCGCGGTTTTCCAGGTCATCCATGCTCCAAGGGCTCTCACAGTATCAATCGTCTCGTCTGGGTGATATCGAATACCCCCCTTGTGGGGTCCGCGAGTGCTGTTATATTGCACCCGGAATCCTTTGAATACTCGAACGGAGCCATCATCCATCCGGACGGGAAGCGAGACATGAAGCTCCCGTTCGGGCTCTCGAAGTATGGCGTGGATAGCCGGATCGAGATTTAGTATCTTGGCTGCCTTGTCAAGCTGTGCCTGGGCCAGAGCAAACGGATTGATCTCCTGCAATGCCTCTCCTGCAAGGGGCTCATTACCCGCGGATTGGGATCTTTTTATGGCCGCCATCTATTCCTCTCTTCTTGGACTTCTCCAAGTGTCACATTGTAGTAAATCAGGGCGTCTCAAGAAATTCCAGCAAAAGCACCCCGGCGATCTCCGATAGCTCGTTGCCAGTGAATGGAACAACGGCTCGAGCCCGGTCAAGATCACCAACTCCAGCCACTTCCAGAACGGCTACGCCCGCTTTGCTTTAAGGAAACGCAGTAAATTTTTTCCTGTTACCAGATGCTTTTATAGAATAACGTACACAGAACATTCCTATCTTTTTGAAATAACAAAACATTCAACTGGACACTAGTATGAAGAAACATATTCCATCTAGTATCATACTTATAGGTATTGTGTTTGTTACTTTAGTTTCCGCGAGTATCTATTTCGTAAATTTGGTATTCTCTAGATCGCCTTCACACGATAATTCAGCGCTATCCGATAAATATGCATCTGGCGCAAATAACAAAATCTATATATTCGAGCGGTTGCGCATAACGCAGAGCGAGAAGAAAACAAACAGCGGCGGTCAACCCATTAGACCGCCGCTGTATACTACAGATCTTTTGATGAAGAGAGTTATAAAAACAGTGGTAAATTAGCAGAGAAATCGTTGAAAGCAGAAACAGCATCTTTATAAAACAATTGTTATGAACGATTCGATAAGATAAGTTTTCCAATAATTATGAATAGAGTATGCTTTGTCCAACTTTTCCATCTACTAACCTCACACCTCCTTCAATCAGACGAAGAACAATGATAAAAAACATCGCAAGAAATACTTTGACAATCCTTTTCATAATAGCTGGTATCATGCCAGCCTATGCCAAGAATGACTTTACATCACCGGCAGGTTACTGGAAGTCCATCGACGATGACGGAAAGACGCCCAAGTCGGTGATTGAAATTTGGATTCACAAAGGAAAGGCTTTTGGCAAAATTATCAAACTCTTTCGTATGCCTGGAGAAGAGCTGTATCCTGTATGCGACAAATGCGAAGGCTCCAATAAAAACAAACGCATAGTTGGTATGCAAATCCTGCAAAACCTCAAGCTGGACGACGATGAATGGTCTGGAGGTACGGTGATGGATCCCAACAACGGCAAGACCTATAAATGCTACATTGCCCTATTGGATGGCGGTAAAAAGCTCAAAATACGTGGCTATATTGGGTTCAGCCTATTGGGACGCACTCAATACTGGTTTCGTACATC
>JBDRBN010000030.1:0-21411 GCA_043822785.1 Pseudomonadota bacterium | reverse complement strand
ATAAACTTCAAAACCAATTGGTACTCCATCAGGTGTGACAAGCAGGCCGAACACCACTTGTGTGCAATCGCTGCGTCTCTCCTTGCTGTATCCAAATTGACGAAGCTCTCCCAAGTCAGTTCGTGTGCTCTCAAACCGGAGCGTTGTCAAATCGTACAATACCACATCGACTTGCATGCTCAGCAAATCTCGCCCATGCCAAAACAGCCCGATTTCTATCTCTTCCTTATGCTGCGCCAAAATGTCTAACGCCCGATACAACTGATGAAGCTCTATCTCTTTTTCTATCATTTCGGGATACAACTTCTTCTGCCAATGCTCATATACCTTGAGCTTCGATCCTGGTTTTACAAAGCGCGTCGCCACCATCGTGAATACCAGCTTTCGCAGATCAAACCCAAGCTTTGGATGCTTGCCGGATGCCTTCCTCAGTACATAATCTATCCCGCTCTCCTTAAACATCCGATCCAAGATCAGCAACGGTCCAAGGATATATGTGTCTTCCACATCTATGCCTTTCGCTAATTCCAAAATCGTGAACACATCCTTGTGCTTGCTTATTGCGGCAACCACATCATCCATCCGATCTTCACCCGCTCGCCCGAGAGACATTAATGTGCGTTGCTTGCTCTTGCCACCCTCCCAATAGGATTCGACGAGATGATAATAGGTCTGACCGGATTGATTCTTCGTTATCTTGACGTACATGCAAATCGTATATCAGAAATCTTGCTCTATGATTAGGATAATAGAACCATGCAACGAAGATTATTCAGCAGGTTTTTGACTTTTTCTAAACTCGACCCGCATTAAATCTACTTTTGCGGGCAGTACCCCATCGCCAAGTGTCAAAGTCGGGACGATAACTGCTTAAAAACCTCTTTAAATGCCTGTTTCAACGCATTTCTAGCTGGGGTCTGACTACCCCAAATCCACACGAGCTGTATTATTAATACTGCACGGTTGATATAATAATTATTGATAAAACACGACAAAAGGTTTGTGTGGTGAACATTTGGGGGGATTATGAAAAAGCTAACAGTATTAATAGTTTTCGCACTGATCTTTGCTGGATGCGGTGGGGGAGTGCTGGGTACTACTTTTACCGACACACCAAGCGAACCTGTTTCAGATAACACCCTCGCCATTTCTGGCAAAGCCATGATATCGGATGATCAGCCAATAGCAAATGGATCAGTCAGCGCATACAACTTTGATACTGGCGATCTTTTATGGGGAGCGACCTCTGACGATGAGGGAAACTTCTCTCTAAACATGGATGTGGCAAACCTTTCCCAAAATGCTGCAAAGGCAGTGGAACTCTCTAGCATTTTAAGAATCTTCATTATTGTCCAGGATCCAGATTCGGATGCCATTGTCATTGTTTATTATGAAATCGATTTGCTATCAAGTGACCCAGTTATCATAGATGTAAATCCATCCACATACTCGGCCATGGATTCCTTCTTTTCTTGTGCAGGAGAGGATTATAACCCGGCCAATGGCATACCCGCATGCTTCCTATCTAAGGTGGCAGATGAGGGCGTTGATCCTATGTGCGCTTACTCCTTGTCCAAAAAGCTGGGCAACGCTGCTTCCTTAGATGGGGCAGGGGCATCGCAATCATTGGCCTGCTTGAAAAAATTTCAGGATGTGGGCATAAGCATGGGGATCAATCCTCTAGCCATCGCCAACGGTACTGTGGAACACACAGTACTATACCAAATTGCAATGCGCCTTAGTGAAATCAATGGAAAGACGACGCAGGCATGGCTTAACTGTTATCAAAAAAGTTTGGAATTCAGAAACTCATTTAACAACTTGGTAAATGACGGCTTTGGCGCTGATCCAAACTGCAGAGAGACGATCGGTGATGAGGAGAACCTGGATGAACTATCTTTATTTGTCTTAGGCACCAATAATCGCTTTGAGCTCGCGCTTATCGCTGGTAGCGATATCTCAGATATGGACGTGGAACTTTACAACGTTGGCGACAATGCTTCACAATTTAAAGAACTGATCGATCAGCATGGTGGAAATCAAGTCATCATCAGCGACTTCGATAAGAAGATCGCGTATATCCGAGAATGTGCGCAGAGGTTTGAGAGAACCCAGTGCTATGCCAGCGTTTATGTAGTGATTCGTGGGGAAGACATGGATGACTATAAAAAGGAAGGTGGCAAAGATTGGGCATCTATCTTTGCTGGTCCTTGCACATGGGATCTCAGCTCCAATAAAGACCCTGAGCCAGGGGATACGATCTCGTATAAGAGTCTGGTAGATGTGGCTTTAGAATTCGGGTGGCCAGAGGGTGCAGTGGATTGTCTCTGCGATAAGGCATATAATAAATTTAATGCTACAGTCTGTTTGCCCATTGATAAATTGAAGATGGTGATAGAGGAGTGTGGAATAGACGATGATGAAGAAGATTATGGGGGGCCGCTAGCTAATGTCAGACTCTATTTCGATAACTGGCCAGAAGTACAGGATAGCGTGGATCCCAATGCACAGGTTGGTATTAATTGCTCGCCTGGCGCAGAGTTCTATGGGGACAATGCGCTTTTTATGAAAGATTTCAGTCCTATCAACAATGATGGGAACATATGGGTGCAGATCCCTCAAGAAGCAGAAGGCAAGGGATGGACTTGCGTAATCTTTCTATGGGTTGGTGATGAGGGTAATACTCATAATGCAATCTTCGAAGGGAAAAATCAGATCACCTTCAATTACAACTCAGAAGGTCCATACGACATGCACGTCTATCTTAAAGAAAATAAAGGTCCTGGTGAAATGTTATGTAAAGAAAATTGCATGGCCGTTGTGGTTAATGTGCTTAACTCAGCCGAATTTGAATCTGGACCTGCTTGGGCTGTCTGCTCGCCGCCTGATATGAATAATAGCTTTAATGGTGAAAATATTATTTATGCGCAAAAGTCCGAATATTACCAGGAGTATGGGGTGATGAAGTTTTTGCTTCCAAGGGCAGATGTAAGATGCATCTTCCTTTATGGTGGTGACCTTGGAAAACCTGCTGCTCAATTATCTTCATCGGATGGATTTGTGTTTGTCTTCACTGGGGAAGAAGAAGAGCCAGTTAACATCAGTGGTAAATTCGTTGTCAAGGTTCCACTAATTTTTAATGCGATGTTCGAGGATGGCTTAGACAATAACGGCGTAGCTAATCGTATGCTTATAGCAAGATGTTTTTCCAGCGACAATCCCAGCTTTCCTCCTAAGTTTAAGTTTGTAAAAGAGATGCCCGAGATTATAGAGGCGGGCGGTAATGTAGTGATGCAGACCAAAATTACTGAAAAGGGCACATACTACTGCACCTTAACCGGTGATAGGAATGGTGATGGTATATGGGATCTCTTTGGTGTTATTGATAATAAAATCATAGCAGGAAAGAACAATCCAGGCGATATAACAGAGGAAGGGTTTATTGAGTTTATTTTCAACATGAAGGAGATGTATCCCATACCAGTAGAGTTGTCAGCAGCGCCAGAATTAGCGGCTTTGGTAGATGGTCCAGGTATGGCATCGGTGCATTTGGTGTGTGAGGACGATTTAGGGCAAATGATTTTGGATCCAGGGATAACAGAGGAACAAGGACTTGATGTAACTCAACAGATGACCATATATCCAGATGTAGACGCTGGGGCAGTGGGGAATTGCTATGGCCAATTTAGGATCGATGATGTGCCTACTGGCCATGGATGGTTAAAACCAGATGGGACTAAGCTTCGCTTTAATTATTTGGATCTTTCTGATAACGACTGCCAATACAACGATATGATTGGTCTTTATATCGGATGCAAAGATGTGTTGACCAGTTTTGTTTCTCCTCCTCAATAAAAGAAGAAAACAAATGGATTACAGATGAGCCCTTGATTGCAATACAATCAAGGGCTTTTTTTAATGCCAATTCAAACCAGTGCCATAGAGCTCTTATGTTGCCAAAAACGATAGAACAAAGAGGTTCTTTTAAATTGCCTTTTGATGCGCCAAAGTATAATTTATCAAAATAATTAACCGCATCACGCAATGTAGCGGCATTTCATGAGTACAGATAACTCCAAAATAAAACAGGCATACGGCTTTGGCACGTTTAAGGGCGTGTTTTTGCCCAGCATACTCACAATATTCGGCGTGATAATGTATTTGCGCCTTGGCTGGGTGCTAGGCAATGTGGGTCTCACAGGCACTATAGTTATAGTCACCATTTCTACTGCGATCACCTTTATAACAGGACTTTCCATTTCAGCCATAGCCACGAACATGAAGGTAAAGGGCGGGGGAGCGTATTTCATGATTGCCCGCTCGCTTGGAGTTGAGGCCGGAGCAGCAGTGGGATTGTCGCTCTTTTTTGCAAAGGCCATCGGTATATCGTTTTACATTGCTGGTTTTACAGAATCTGTTCACAGCTTGTTTCCGCAAGTGCCGCAGCTAATTGTTGGTGTAGCAAGCTTAACGGTATTGACAATCCTAGCATACATATCAGCAAATTTAGCCCTCAGGGTATCGCTTGTAATTTTCATAATCATAATAGCATCCCTTATTTCTTTCTTCATGGGAGGGCCTCCGCCCGGCGGTTTTGCTGCAGAATCGGCAATAGCTCTCAAAACAGCTCCTTTTTGGTTTGTGTTTGCCATATTCTTTCCGGCTGTTACCGGCATTGAGGGCGGCATATCCATGTCAGGCGATCTTAAAAATCCAGCAAAGTCGTTGCCGTGGGGTACAATTGTGGCAGTGTTGATGGGCTTTGCCGTATACCTTGCCATTCCCATCTTTCTTAATTCATTTGTGCCGAAAGAAGATTTGCTCTCAAATCAGATGATATTCCTAGACGTATCCAGGTTTAAGATTGCAGTGGTGCTTGGCATCTGGGGTGCAACGCTTTCAAGTGCGCTCGGAAGCTTATTGGGCGCGCCAAGAACCCTACAGGCGCTAGCCAAAGATCGTATAGTACCGGCCTTTTTGGGTAAGGGACACGGCGTTACAGATAATCCCCGCATCGCAACGGCCGTATCCTTTATGATAGCATTGGCTGCAATCTTGATTGGAAATCTCAATTCAATAGCATCTGTGTTGTCCATGTTTTTCCTCACTGCGTATGGATCGCTGAATCTCGTTGCCGGACTTGAAGGCCTTTTGGGACATCCTTCGTGGCGGCCATCTTTTAGAACTCCTTGGTTTGTGTCGCTCGCAGGTGCAGCGCTTTGCTTGGCTGCCATGCTCATGATCAATGCTGGGGCGACCTTTATTGCGATCTTTGTTGTGGCGCTTTTGTACTATGCCACTGCTAAAAGAAGGTTGAACCCGCACTGGATGGATATTCGGAGAGGCATGCACCTTGCGCTTGCGCGATTTTCCATATATCGCCTCATAGAATCAGAGGAGACAGCGCGTTCCTGGAGGCCAAATATGCTCGTGTTTGCTGGCTCGCCCAGTAAGCGGCTGTATCTTATTGAGCTTGCAGATGCCATAACTCATGGCAAAGGTTTTTTAACTGTGGCATCCATTCTTGAACGTGCAAAAATATCTGAGGAAAAGATATACGAGCTTGAGAAGTCGATAAGGATCTATTTGAAAGAGCGAAAAATACCTGCGCTCGTGGAAGTTGTGGTTGCTGATGATTTAGCATCAGGAATCAAGAATCTGGTAACCACATATGGCATAGGTCCTTTGATTCCAAATACTATCATGCTCGGTGAGGCTGAAAATCCAGACAACTATGTCAGATATGCCAGCATCGTCAAAACTATCTATACGGCAAGACGAAACACTGTCATCATAAGAGAACGAAATGGAAAGTCCCCCAACGAGCAAAAAAGTAAAAAGAGCATCGTATGCTGGTGGGGAGGAAAGCGTGAGAACGCGGGACTGATGTTGACGCTGGGCTATATGTTGAAGATGAGTCCTGAGTGGCGCGGTGCTGAACTGTCGATAAAGACGATTGTAAAAGATGAGCAGGAAAGGGAAGTGGCCAGCAAAATGGTTGACGATTATCTGAAAGAAGCCAGGGTCGTTGCCAGACCCGATGTGCTCGTTTATCCTTATGATGATTCGCCTTTGCCCACTACAATAAAGCAAGCATCTCAAGATGCTGATATCGTGTTCATAGGCATGCGTCCGCCAGATCAAGAAGAGACGCCAGAAGAATACGTTAATTATTATAGTGAGCTGATGGTACGAACTGCTGATTTCCCGCCTTTGGCCATTGTCCTGGCAGCAGAGGACATCAAGTTTCAGGATATATTTGTGTAATCTCCGCTTGAGCGCATATCCTATTGATTCGCACGCGAGCCATACCGTGCAAGATCTCCTTTAAAAATTATAGCTCAAGTCAACGCCTCCCCAAACCAAGACAGGGTATGGCACTGCATTTCTCAGCTTCTGTGAAAAAAATGCAGATACATTAGCATTGGGTTTTATAAGCAGTCCTTTTACTGCATTCCATGGAAAGCCCAGCGAATATGCGAAGTGATTGATCTTTGTCTCAGACACGTTAAAGTTTGAGCGGTTGAAACGTGAGTTACCAAGGCCTATGAGCGCTGATGTTTCTATGCCAAAGTTTTTTACGATTTCATGCTGAAAGCCCAGACCCATATCCAGAATCAACGCTCCCTTATTTGGATGAAGATAGACTGCTAATTCTGTGAAGATATCGATTGGCCCTAGCGAATATGCTAAATGCAACGAGGGTTTGATGTCGGTATAGGCAGAATAATCGAGCGAGCGCTTGTTGTCTGTCGGATAAAGACAAAAGAGCATATACGGATGGATAGTTAAGCCCCATATCTTTACATTATAATAGAGTGTAAGGTCGACTTCGTTAAATTTTCCCTGGTCGGGAATATCAGCCAACACAAAATTGCCCCATACGTTAAAGCCCACGCCATACAACTCGATGGTTGCAGATGGTTGCCATACAAATCCGTCGCTTGATGCCATGGCTTGGTAAACATAGCGGGAGGGGAAGTTTGAATACACGCTAAATGAAAGGTTTTCAACTATACTCTTTTCTCTTCTACTCTCAAAAGTTTCAGGAATCGCTTTGGCAGGCCGCTTATGGTGTATGTTATAGTCGTAGAGCGTTCCATTATCGAGATAATCAATTCTTGCTTTGCCACTCGATGGTGGCGCGCCCTCTGTAGCCAAAACAGAGGAGCTCATAAAGATTAAAACAACAAAAATAGCGGATATCGTCATATATGAAATATTCTTCATGTTTTCCTCCTGATTGATCTTCTTTTTACATTCAATTCACGTTAATCGCAATATTTTCATTTATTGTTTTGACAGCTATGGTATAAACATAAACTAAATATACTTAAGCCAAAACAGGGGGATCATTATGAACGATACGCCAAAGAAACATTATCTATCGGTATTTGTGCTTGCCATGATGAATGTCGCAATTGTGATGAGCCTGCGAGGCCTTCCCATGATGGCCAAAGAAGGCCTGCCAATGATCTTTTTCTTGTTGTTTGCCTCGCTTCTCTTCCTAGTTCCGGTCTCGTTAGTCTCTGCAGAGCTAGCAACTGGTTGGCCAGAGGAGGGCGGCGTTTATCGTTGGGTTAAAGAGGCATTTGGTTCTAATTGGGGCTTTGTTGCCATTTGGCTTCAGTGGATTCAGAACGTGATATGGTATCCAACTGTTCTCGCGTTTGCTGCTGGCGCGCTTTCGTATCTATTCATAGATCCTAGCTTAGCTGGCAACAAGCTCTTCAACGTGATCGTGATACTTATTGTGTATTGGGGAGCAACTTTTATAAACTTCCGCGGAATGAAAACATCTGGCAGGCTGACCACAGTTGGCGTTTTAGGCGGTACTATTTTTCCTGGCATACTCATCATCGTGTTAGGAATCATATGGGTTTTAATGGGCAAGCCCATTGCTTTTGAAGCAACATCGCACAGCATTCTCCCTGATTTCGGAAACTTCGACTCAATTGCCTTTTTAGCAGGTGTTGTGCTGCTTTTTGCCGGAATGGAAGTGGGCGCAGTGCATGTTCGCGATCTAAAAAATCCCAAAGCACAGTTTCCAAAGGCGGTTTTTTTAGCAATGTTCATCATTATAATAATCTTCACTTTAGGCTCGCTTGCCATAGCTTCAGTGCTGCCAGCCGATCACATCAGCCTCAATGCTGGCATCATGCAGGCCTTTCGCGATATGCTACATCTGTTTGGCCTTGACTGGCTTTTGCCAGTGCTTGGATTTCTGGCTGCATTTGGCGCGATCGGTGGTGTAACAGCATGGATCGCTGGTCCATCTAAAGGCTTGCTCGCCACTGCAAACAGCGGCGATTTGCCACCGTTTCTTCAACATGTAAATAAGAACGGAGTGCAGACACATATACTTTGGATACAGGGTATAATCGTCTCAGCCATCTCCTTAATCTATCTGTTGATGCCAAACGTAAACAGTGCGTTTTTCTTGCTCACTGCTCTTACTGCAATCCTCTATCTTATAATGTATGTGATGCTCTACTTTGCTGCGATCTGGCTTCGTTTTAAAAAGCCAGATGTGGAGCGCACGTACAAGGTGCCTGGAGGCAATTTTGGCATGTGTGTGATTGCGGGGCTGGGCATGTTGGCGGCTATATTTGCCATCGTGGTGGGCATGTTTCCACCATCCCAGCTCGCAGTGGGAAGCCCTGAGTTTTACGTAATCTTTTTGGCCTGTGGTATAGTTGTTTTTGTTGGAGCACCACTCGTTATACATCGTTTCAAGAAACCAGAGTGGATGCCAAAGTAAATTTAATGAGACAATTAGGGCGTTTATGCGTTTTCGTCTTTTACCTGAATCCTTGGAAACCAGATTGCGCGATAGGTAAGGGTATATTCGCCGCGTATGTGTCGCCAGGCTTTTTCAACAAGCTTTTCTGCCAAGTGTCTGACCAGATCATCCGGCACACCGTCCTTGTGCTCGGATTTTGGATAGATCGCGCACTGGTCATTCATGTAATCGATAGCCACCAGCTTTCTGTTTTTCGCGTTGATGGCGATCTCGCATGAAAACCAATCTATGCGCGTGATTCTTCCTATTTCGGTGGCGATGCGGGCAAGGGGTATGAGTTTGTATTCAGTCATCTCCCTGAGAGTGACCTGTCTGTACTCATGTGTTTGTGGGTTCCACCAGCAAGGTATGATCTCTCCAAAGAGCTGATAGACCCTAAACCAGGCCGGATGTCCTTCGATCTTTAAAGGTTCGATGAACTCCTGGAGTAGAAAGTTATCGCCAGGACTGAATTGCCTGGCTTCGGCGATCTCTTTAAGAGGCCTTTTCTGTCTGATGATCTTTACACCTTTCTGGCCATATCCAAGCGCTGGCTTTACGACAAAGGGCAGGCCTAAGCTTGCCCTTTCTTCTGGGCTTAGGCGTCGTTCCGGCTCCCAGTGTCTTATAACTATAGTGTATGGTACTGGAATTTTTGAGCGCAACAGATCAAAATGGGTGATGGACTTGTCCGCTGCGGATTTTACGTCGTCGGGATCGTCGATTACGCGAGTTCCAGAATCCTTCAGCAAATAGACGAACTTTGTAAATGGATTCTTGGTATCATATGTTTCCGATGCCATATCCAGACAGACTTTGATTCTAAGTGTGCCTTTCCTTATATCCTGCGTGATCTTTGGCAGACTTTTCTCATCGATGTATATCGTGCGCAATCTGCGCGCTTTGCATTCGGCTTCAATGGTGCGCAAGAACAGGTCTTTCATATCTACAGGATCTGCCCAGCAAAGTGCCAAATCTACGTTTTCCATTTCCTTGGGCCCCCACATTGGTGTGGTGATTAATAAGGCGCATATTTGCTACGATCGGAGTCTTCTGTCAATAAAGCAGAATTTATGTTGTTCACTGGGGCGGGAATCTATTATATACAGTGCCTTGAAATATTAACCATGACCTTTGGAGAAGCAGACAAGATGAAGATCGCATTTACGCATAACCTGCAGCTCAGCGGCAGTGAGGATGAGGCGGAGTTTGATCGGCCGGAGACCGTGGCCGCTATTACAGAGGCGCTGAGGAGGCTGGGTCATCAAGTTGAGCCAATTGATGTAGCCGGGCCAGCATCCCGCGTTGTGGCAAGGCTCGAGGCGTTAAACCCGGATCTCATATTCAACACGGCAGAGGGAACCCAGGGAAGATTTCGCGAAGCGTTTTATCCCGCCCTGTTCGATCGCCTGAACCTGCCTTTTACCGGTTCCGACGCGTTTGTCTGTGCACTCACGCTCGATAAGCGCCTCACAAAGATGATGGTGGCTGCATGCGGCGTGCCTACTCCGTGCTGGATTTTTGTAGAGCGGATGGAGCAATTAAGCACAGAAATAGAGCAAAGCCTCCGCTTTCCAGTGATCGTAAAGCCCAATTTTGAGGGCAGCTCCATGGGCATTTCAATGGATTCAATTGTGGAGGCACCCGCAAGCCTTAGGGAACGGGTGCAAACGTTGCTCGCGCGATATACTGAGGGAGTGATCATCGAGGAGTTTATTATTGGTAGCGATCTTACAGTTCCATATCTTGAGAAGGCGCCCACAGATAGCGGAGTGCTTGAACCTGCCCAGTATGAATTTAGTGGAGAATTTGCATCTAGTCGTCGGTATGAGATCTATGACTATGAGATGAAGTCTATCCATAGCGATGCAGTTAGCGTGGTCGTTCCTTCAAAGATCACACCTGCTCAAAGAACTGTAGTGGTAGATTTTTCAAAAAAGGTGGTTAGGGAACTGAATATCAGGGACGCTGCGCGAATCGATTTTCGCATAACAAAGGATGGAGAGATATATTTTATTGAGGTCAATGCTTTGCCTAGCCTTGAGCCCGGAGCGTCGATCTATTGCTCAAGCAGGCTGGCTGGCCTTAATACCATGGATAAGGTGTTGGGTGCTATTGTGGAAAGCGCTGCTGAGCGAAATGGGTTGGCTTATCCACTTGTGAAGCGAGGTCGCCGTCAGGCAAGGGCAAAGGTGGGTTTAACTTTTAATCTTAAGCGCATAGAGAATTCACTTGAAAAATCGATTGACGATGAAGCGGAATTTGATTCACCAGAGACTATAACAGCGATACGCACCGCTATTGAATCATACGGCCATGAAGTGGTTTTGCTTGAGGCAACGCGTGAGCTTCCTTCGATTTTGCCGAATTCAGGAGTTGATGTGGTCTTCAACGTAGCGGAGGGTCTTGAGGGGAGAACCAGAGAATCACAAGTGCCTGCTCTTTTGGAATTGCTTGATATTCCGTATACGGGCTCTGATCCAACTACTATATCTCTTTCGCACGATAAGGCTTTGGCCAAGCGGCTGGTGAGCGGAGTTGGTATCAAAACCCCGCCTTTTTGCCTTATGACCTCAGGCAAAGAGCGGTTGCCTAAAGGGCTGTCCTTTCCGGTCATCGTCAAACCGGTAGCAGAGGGCAGTTCAAAAGGCATCATGAGGAAAAGCCTTGCCGATACAGAAGCTCAATTGAGAGAAGTGGTTGTAGAGGCTATCGCTAAGTACCGGCAAGCGGTTTTAGTAGAGAGCTTTTTGCCTGGCAGGGAATTTACAGTTGCGCTCTTGGGCGAACGAAGACCTCGAGCGCTGCCTCCGCTTGAGGTGATATTTCCGGACCAGGATAAGATGAAGGCTATTTATTCTTTTGAGAGTAAATTTTTTGATAAGGATATTCGCTTTGACGCGCCAGCAAAGGCAAGTCCCGATCTAAAACGCGAGTTGGAGCGGGTGGCTCGAGGCGTTTTTGTGGCTCTTGGATGTCGCGATTTAGCAAGAATCGATCTGAGGCTGGATGAAAATGGAAAGGTCAATTTTATTGAGTGTAATCCATTGCCAGGGCTTACTCCTGGTTTTTCTGATTTCTGTGTGATAGCTGAGGCTGCCGGTATGACATTCAGAGATCTGATAGGCGATATTCTTGCGCCAGCATTGCGCCGAATGCGAGAAAAACAGAAAGAGAGATTTCTTGAAGGAAGGATATAGATATGGCCCAAGAAGCGAGAGCAGGAAAAAGAGTTAGGTTGAGACAGCTCGGTATTCGCATAGGGCGTTATCCTACGGGGCGTTTTAACGCCATCACCGATGTGCCCGGTGTGTTGGTAGGGCATTCCACAATCATACGCGGATCCGGCAAACTTATCGTGGGAAAGGGGCCCGCCAGAACCGGAGTTACGGCAATACTGCCCAACGGTGGGAATGTCTTCAAGGATAGGGTGGTTGGATCAGCGTTTGTTTTAAACGGTGCGGGCGAGCTCTCGGGCATGTCTCAGGTGATGGAGTGGGGACTGATTGAGACTCCTATACTTCTTACCAACACTCTATCTGTAGGTATTTGTTCACAATCGGTCGTCAACTACATGGTAGAAAAACACCCTGGAATAGGTGTGGAACACGACGTGATCATTCCTGTTGTTGGTGAGTGTGATGATTCATGGCTCAATGACGTTGGCGGAGGACATGTGCAGGAGGATCATGTGTATGAAGCGATAGAACGTGCTTCTTCAGGACCGGTAATGGAGGGCAGCGTAGGCGGCGGTACTGGCATGATCACATGCGATTTCAAGGCAGGCATCGGCACATCTTCCAGAAGATTGCCTAAAGAAGAAGGTGGATATGTGATCGGCGCTATAGTCATGAGCAATTTCGGCAAGATGAGGGACTTAAGGCTGGATGGCATTCCAATCGGCGAGTTTCTGGCTTCGATATATGACAAGCAGGCTAAGAGAGAGAATCAGTATGGCAGCATAATCGCAGTAATAGGTACTAATGCCCCTTTATCAGCTCATCAGATATCAAGGCTGTGCAAGCGAGCAGCGTTAGGCGTTGGCCGAGCTGGATCTTATGCATCGCATTATTCAGGAGAGATCATAGTAGGATTCTCCACGGCCAACACCATACCCAGACAAACGAAGAAGATGATCTATAAGATGAAGGTTCTTTTGGATCAGGCTATCGATCCTCTTTATCGTGCAGTAATTGAGGCTACCGAAGAAGCAATACTCAATTCTCTGTGCATGGCTGACACAATGGAAGGACACTCCGGCAACGTGGCTAAGGCCCTGCCACTTGATAAAGTCTTGAATATAGTCAAATCAGTATCTCGTTCAGTTGGAACAGTTTGTTCATAAGCAGGTTGATTTAATTTGAGCGTCATGGTGAAATGGGCACATATATAATGATACAGCAAAAAGGGGGCATTATGAAAAAGTCTGGATGGGTAAAAGGCTCTATCGCAGCAGGAGTTGTGCTGATAGCTATTAGCTTTGCGCTATCAGCAAATGCACGGGTGATCGGTTATACAGAGGATACAGAGAATTTTCCAAACATGCTAGAAGAACATCCATCTTGCAGCAAGACATATCAGGATTATCTGTTTGTGGCCAAAAAGCTAAATGCCTGCGATGAGCTTAAAGAAGCCAAGACTGATCTTACGGTTCAGCAGGCTTTGAGCAAGCATATGGGTGAAATGAAGGGTTGCCGCAGCTGCCAGAAGGCAATGGTGCAAGCTGATGAGGCTGCAGCGGCGTATAAAGAGCAGATCAACATCTATAAGCCACAGTGTCCTAATACCAATCAGCATAAATGGCTCACTGATCAAGTCAGCAAGAAAGAGAAGGCGGTCTGCAAGAGCTGCTACAATAAATGGCCAGGCAAAGTTGGCCCGATCGATGGCAAGAGTCCGTGTAAGTAAAATTACTGCAGCTTACTCCAAATAGTCTTTGCGCTAGCTAGGCTTGGGCTTTCTTTATCAGTGTAAACCAGTGTGCCGGACTTATCGTAAACGAGCACGGCTGTTGCATCTCTTCCTACGCCTAATGATTTGCGCACAGAACCGGCCTCGTCGAGAAGAAGCAGGGGAGGTACTCCAGGCTTCCAGTCTTTTTTCATATCTTTTTGTGCAATGTTCTTCCAGGCACTAACTGACATGTCTTCAATAAATATCAATATTGGGCCACTTTTTGGCATTGTATCAACGAGATATTTATCCCAGCCTTCCTGTGCGCCCTTATCGTGCAGTGTGGGTGCAGTGACTACCAGCACCATGCCATTTTTCACAAGCGTGCTAGATGCATGCTTGGTGCCATCCGGATCTGGCAGGATAAAACCTGGCAATTGCTTGGGCTGGCCATAGGCATACGTTGCAAATGCCAACATAAGAATTGCTGCCATCATAACTCGTTTTATATTTCCTCCCTGCGTTAAAGTTATTATTTAGTTTCTCCCAAGTTCTTCGGTAAAATGACGATGAATTTGCTCCCTTTGCCGATTTTGCTCTCTACCCAAATTCGCCCTCCGTGAAGATTTACAATATCTTTGGCTATAGGAAGGCCTAGACCCGTGCCTTCTTGCTTTTCAGCAGTGATGCGCTCAAATTTATCAAATATTTTTTCGTAATATTCTTCTGCAATGCCGTGACCAGTATCGGATATTTCAAAGCGGGCCTCGCTCTCAGTTTGCATAGATTTAACGGTGATGGTTCCCCCTTCAGGAGTGAATTTTATAGCATTGTTTAGAAGGTTGATGAAGACTTGGCTCAGTTTGTCTCTGTCCGCCAAGATTGGTTGAACGTTTTGCGCAATATCTGTTTTAAGGGCTAACTTTTTTCTAGAAAATTCTATCTCATATGTTTTTAGAATTTCATTTATGAGTGATGCTAGATCTGTCTTATCATGCTTGATCTCCATCTTTCCGGTCTCTATCTTGGAAAGATCCAGAAGGTCTGTGACCAATCTGCGTAGTCGGTCTACGGTCTTTTTTGTGCGTTCCAGAAAATCTATTTGTGAGGGATTTAGTTCACCTGAGGAGCCATCTAGAAGCAACTCAAGAGACCCCTTAATTATCGTCAAGGGTTGGTTGAATTCATGAGAGACGTTGGCTACAAAATTAGATTTTAATTTGTCGTATTTTCTTAATTCTTCATTTAGCTTTTCGAGATCATGCGCATTTTTCTTTAATCTTTCCTCTGATTTTCGCAATTCCACTTCTGCTTGCTTTCGCATGATAATTTCCATGTTGCGCTTTTTCATCTCTTCTAGGCCCTGTAGGGCAATTCCCATCACGGGCATGATATAACTAAAGATCTTGGCAATATGAGCCACATCAGAAAAGGAGTCAAAAAAATGCTTGGAGAATGACATATAAACTTCACCACAAAAGCTAAACATGATGCTGAGGAGAAGCCATCCTGAAAAGATATCCCTTTTTGCGATGTATCTCTTTAATATGAGCACAAAAGCGATGAGAAATAATATTGCAATGATGAAGTCGATTGGACTTGATATGAGTTTGTCGCGGTAGATAAATAGAGGGAGCTGAAGTGTAAATGCAAAAAATGTTAAGCCCCCTCCGAGCACAACTGCCACTATCGAGTAATCGTAGGCTTCTTCTTTTGCATTTGTGGCCTTTCCCTTTGCTTGCTCTAAAAGAGGCGCAGCGATCATCATAATTGCTAACAGGAGTCTTCCGGAAACATATGTCCATGGAATAGCTGTTGTAAAATCGAGATCCACATCTTTAAAGAGGCGGGTAAAGGACAGAATGCCGTGGACAAAATCTTCACTGCCAGCAATAAAAAAACCAAGCCCAACTAGCAGGTAATAGCGATTGCTCAGTCCAAAGAAATATATTAGGCAGGTAATGCCTGCTGCCAGAGCAATAAGAGAACTTGAAATCTCTATAGATGCGTGAAAATCACTTGAACTGATCCAGTGTGAAGAAAATACCCAGGGGCCTATGGCTAATGCGGCCATAGCAATAGCAATGCATGCTATAATATATCCTTTAAAGTTTCTGTTTTCGTAACTTATGCTTATGTCGATTGCATTCTCATACGTATTCATTCTAAAAATCCCCCACACACATATTCAATGCCCTTGTTTTTAATGAATTTGATAATAATAACCTACACAATCGTCACCTGAAGCTTTGTTAGGCATTGTGTAAGTGCTAATAATAAATTATTTATATAAATTGTCCATGCATTTTCAGCTCGTGAGTAAAGTTGGTCATTTACGGTAGATCTTTCATTAAGAGGGGGACATATGGAGAGCACAGTCACTAAGCCGGGAAGGCTCATCGTTGCGCGATTTGACGAGGGAGAAGATCTGCTTAATTCCCTTAAGAAGTGCGCAGAGGACAATGGTATAAAATCAGCGTATTTTGGATTAATTGGCGGATTAAAAGAGCTATCCTATGGCCTGTACGAGAAGGGAGCGCATCGAAATGTGCGCAAAACGCCTAAGGATTGTTTTGAACTTTTGCCTACCTTTGGCAATGTGACCATGAAGCAAGGTGATATCATCGTGCACGCTCATATAATGGTAGCAGCAGAAGGTGAGTTGTATGGAGGCCACTTGATGGAGGGTTCAAAGATCTATCCGTTCGCAGAGGTATTCATGCAGGAGACAGAAGTTCTACTTGAGCGGAAATATGATGATAAATTGAAACTTTGGGCTATTAAGCCTTAGCTCATTTGATTCCCATCTTCTTGGTTGGCACGTACTCGGGCATCATATACTGGACTGCCTGATCTGCGGTAATACCTCTTTCATCTGCTAACGTCAGCATCAGGGCATGGCCTATGGCTAGATGTGCCACTTGAATCTTGCTCGAAGAAGGTCCTTCAGGCTTTGCATTGCTTTTGATGATGTAATCAGCAGCCTTTCCCAGAGGCGTATCTATATTTTCTGTGATGGCTACGGTGATTGCACCCTTTTCTCTTGCTTTTGCAAGGGCGCCGTAAACAAAGCCTGTACCGCCGCTTGCGGATACGCCAATGATGACATCTCCAGGGTAAAGCGAGCCTGCGATGTATCGTGCGAGCGCCATTTCCTCCTCAACAAAGCCTTTTGCAAAGCTAATAGGCTGGGCTTCAGCCAAGTTGTTTGTGAAGACCATGATGGGAACCCCGGTTTCAATGCCCTGGCCAGCCATTTCCATTGCAACCAGAGCTGATGCGCCAGCGCCAATCACCACAATCTTGTTTCCTACAGCGATCTGCCTTTTCATCAGGTCCACTACTTTTTTGATCTGCGGTACAGCCAGTTCCATGGTTGCCAGTATTCCTTCAGCATCTTGGGTGAGCACGCGCTGAATTTTTGCTTCGGGCGTTCTGCATCCAGAAAAATCAATGCTCACCATATAGGGCTTGTTAACATCGATGACTTGCCCCACAGTGTCGATGAGCGTCATGCCGTTGTATTCATGCTCAGAGAATTCAAGAGTTGTTCCAGGAAGGTCGCTTATCTTAAGGTCCTTGCCCGTAAGTTTACTTATGAGGCTGGTCTTTCCGCTATTGAAGATGCCTAGGATCGCGACCCTGTCTTTTGACGAAAATGTGGAATCAATGCTTTCCTTTACAGCGCCAAAACCTTCACCGGTCTTCAATGATAGCCTGAGGGGCGTAACCTCCAGGGCATTTTCCAGTTCTCCAAAGTCATCGCTTACCAAATCCATCTTGTTTAGCACTACAACGCGTTTTAGCTCTGCATCGTTTATGGCCTCGAGAAATACCTTGAGCGTATTGATTTGTGGATCAACAGCATTGATCATGAGTAGTGCTGCGGTGGGATGGAAGTTTTCAAAAGGAGTGGAGACCTTTTTGAATACCCTTTTGGTCTGTGACATTCTTTGGCCCTTTCTGTGGTTATTAAGATATGTCAATCCGCTTGCGAGGTCTTGAAAATTATGGCACCATATCATGTTATGAACTCAAACACAAAACTCTTTGGCACAGATGGTATTCGCGGGCTTGCCAACTCGCCAGACATGAACACAGAGGTCGCTGTGGCCCTGGGCCGCGCAGCTGCCTATTTTTCGCGCAACAGCGGCGAGCTCCCCAAGATCGTTATTGGCAAGGATACCAGGCTTTCAGGCTATATGCTGGAAACAGCCCTATCCAGCGGCGTCACCTCCATGGGCGTCGATGTCGTCAGAACCGGACCTTTGCCCACGCCCGGAATAGCTTTTATTTGCAGGTCCATGCGTGCTCGTATGGGAATCGTCATATCCGCTTCTCACAATCCAGCAGATCACAATGGATTAAAACTATTTGGTGAAGACGGATTTAAGCTCAGCGAGCAGCAGGAGAGCGAAGTAGAGGATATAATTCATAACCGCAAGTTTGAACAGAATCTCGCAAAACCTGATAAGGTTGGTAAAATTTTACAGATCGATGATGCCAGCGGCCGTTACGTTCAGTATCTCAAAGAGCGTTTTCCATATCGGCTGACCCTCAAGGGTTTGAAGATAGCTGTGGATGCCGCAAACGGCGCTGCGTACAAGGTGGCTCCTGCTGTATTTTCTGAGCTGGGCGCTGAAGTTGTCATCATGGCCGATAGTCCCAGCGGTTATAACATAAACGATGGATGTGGAGCACTTTATCCAGAAAAGATTTGTAACCTCACTACAAGGTCTGGCGCTGATATCGGTATAACAGTTGATGGAGATGCTGATCGCCTGCTGCTCTCAGATGACAAGGGCAATCTGGTTGATGGCGACGGCATACTCTATATCTCGGCACGTCATCTTCATTCAAAAGGGCGTTTGGGCGGCAACACTGTCGTAGGCACGGCTATGACCAACTACGGCCTTGATATGGCTTTAAAAAAGCTTGGCATATCAGTAGTGAGGACTGAAGTAGGGGATCAAAAGGTCATCTCCTACATGAAAGAACACAACATCAATCTTGGCGGCGAAAGCTGTGGGCATTTGATTTACTTGCATCACAGCACTACGGGCGATGCGATACTTGCAGCGCTCAGAATCTTATCCATTATGCAACAGCAAAGAGAGCCGCTAAGTCACCTGGTAGAGCCATTTAAGCCTTTCCCTCAGAAGACGATCAATGTCGCGGTTAGGGAAAAGATCGATATTGATCAAATTCCAGAGATCACTCAGCTGAGACATGATATAGAACATAGGCTTGAAGGAAGAGGTCGCGTCGTGCTGCGTTACTCGGGCACTGAGATGGTAGCGCGGGTAACTGTTGAATCGGACGATGAAAAAACCACCAAGGAATGCGCACAGAAATTGGCTTTGGCTATTGAAAGACATCTTGGCACAAACGCCTCGCAGTGATGTTTGTCACATTTTTTTCTATTTGAACTTCTTCATGATCTTGTAAAAATATCTAGGCGAAACGCCAAGGGCTTTTGCAGCACGGTAGGGGCGCTTGCCTCAGCTGTGGCAGAGGTGCATACAAGTATTATTTAAGACAATGGATGTGACGAACTAAAGCCGTGTGAAAGGTTATGTTGGACTTCCTGATATGAGCACACACGAGACATCAAGACCACCCTGCGTTAGGTCGATTATACCTGAATCAGCGCTGCCGGTTATATCGGTAATATAATAGAGGCCCCCTGCATTTTCAATTTGAACATCTCGGCAACCTGTTTGTTTCCATGCAAATGAACCGCCTTGCGAATCCCAGCCTGTGCCGTCAGTGAAGAACTGAAAGGACCAAATGCTACCGTTTGCCTGACATGACCAATAATTGGTTGCAGCAGATGAGCTGCTTCCATTGGCGATTGTAGTAATATCATAGCTGCAGGTACCGCTGCTTCCGCATGCAGCAAAAAATAGGCTAACAAGAATCGCTAGTATTATCTTCATATTTCCTCAGACTCAGCCTTTTTTCTTGTTTTTCTTTGAGGCGCGAACGCCGCGGCGAGGTTTTAATAATTTCTCTACGGCTTGGAAGAGTGAGTTTCGATCAATAGGCTTTGTAAGGCATACGTCTGCCCCCAGATCCTGTGCGCGTTCCATATTGCGATCAGAGCCAAAGCCTGTAAGCACCATTATCTTGACGTGGCTAAGAGCCTCAGAGCGGCGTATGTTCTGACATACTTTAAAGCCATCCATCCCTGGCATGACTAGATCTAAAATAACGATATCAGGACGCACGGATTCCATCTGTGTGCCAGCTTCAAAACCATCAGAAGCTGTGTATATGTCGAGTTTTTCCGGATAGTTTGAAAGCGCATCGTGGATGGCAATGCGAATCGCTTCTTCATCATCGACAATGAGAACCTTTCTGCGCACAGGCGTTGCTTTTTCATCCATGGGAATGCCATGCTCACGGCAGAATACGCGCAAATCATCGGCTTTTATGCGCAGATGGCCGCCAGCAGTGCGATATGCGCTTAGCAGATCTTTTTTGATCCAGTTCTTGATTGTGTTGTAACTTACGCGGCACAGCTTTGCAGCTTCGAATGTGGTAAGAACATCTTTTGTACGCATACCAACTCCTCCTTATAGAGATTGCACAATTGATATTGACGAAGCTCATATCAAATCAAATATCTTTCGACAATAAAAATGATCCCTCAGGGAGTTTTTTTCCCGAGGCCTCATCCCTTCGGCGGAGTTTACCCTGAGCGAATGAAATGAGTCGAAGGGCTCAGGACAAGTCTGAGGGTGCTTGCGCCCGAAGGATCTTACTGAGGACGAAGAAGCCAAATGCTGTTGCGGTGTTAGGGCTATCAGGACACCTCTTTTTAGTGATTGCATTTGGGCCCACCCCTTCGATAAATTGACCCCTTGGGAGTTTTTTCCCCGAAGGATCTCATGAGATCCTTCGACTTCGCCGAGCACTCAACAAGTTTAGTGCTCGGCTTCGCTCAGGATGAGGGGTCGAAACAGCCCGACCCCTCAATTATATAATTATGATTTTGTTAAAAAATTACTTCGTAAATACTACTTCTGATGTGGATGTAATGACCATCATTCATGAGGTTAACCAGACTATCACAGAGTCGAAGGCACAAGAGGGTTCGGTTAACATCTCTGTGCCAGAGGCGGGGGGTGCGCTAGCACTGATCGAGCCTCTGCCAGATATCATAGAACAGTTTAAGGAAGCGCTTAGGATATTTCCAGGCGAGGGTGTTCGCACAAAGGATAGGCGCAAACAGGAGATCGACATAGGTCCCAGGATAGCAGCTGCCATGTTGGGAAAAGCCATGCAGATTCCTCTTAGCAAAGGGAAACTGGTACTTGGCGTGCGGGAAGAACCAGTTCTCATAGATCTTGAAAAGGCAGGCAAAAGGCGTGAGTTTTATGTGCAGGTGATAGCTGAGCCCGCAGGTGGAGCGCAGGCAGGGCAAGCCGCGCCGGGACAGAGGCAACAACGGTAAAAAATGAAATTCCAAGCACCAAATACCAATGACCAAACAAATTCCAATTACCAAAACTCCAAATTCCAAACTTGTTTAGGTCGTTGTTTTGGTCATTTGGACATTGGAATTTGGGATTTGTTTGGAATTTGTGATTTGCACTGTTGTTGCGTTAGAACTGCATGTTTTTCATGGATGTCATTGCGAGCAAAGCGAAGCAATCCCCTTATAACCTGTGTTTGCGGGAGATTGCTTCGTCGCTAAACGCTCCTCGCAATGACACCTAGACATGAGAAAA
>JBDRBN010000029.1:0-12943 GCA_043822785.1 Pseudomonadota bacterium | reverse complement strand
CAGTTCGGCGGATTAGCGTCGCTTGCAGGTGTCAGCCTTCCAGGTGGAGCCGGGGACACAGAAAAAATACTAGCGGTTTTAAAGAGCAGGACTCTCGCCGAGAATGTGATTAATAGTCAGCAATTGATGCCGATTCTCTTTGAAAAAGCGTGGGATGCAAAGGCGGAAAAATGGAAGACTGATGATCCCAAAAAACAACCGAATATGGAATCGGCAATCAAGATTATGAAGGGCGCAGTTCTTGTAGTTGATGATAAGAAAGCAAAGACGATAAGAATAACCGGCAAGTTTAAGGATCCAAAACTCGCCGCCCGCGTTGTCAATGCGTATGTCGATGAACTGCAGAACTTCATTGCCTCCAATGCCTTCACGACGGCGAAGCGCAATCGTATCTTTATTGAGGAGCAGCTGGCTCAGAATAAGCAGGAACTGCTCGAGGCCGGCAAGGAGATCAATGCATTCTATAAGACCAAGAGCATATCGAGCGTTGAAGCTAATTTGGATGTAAATGTCGGCGAAGTTTATTATAAAGACACTCCTCTTGATGAGAAGACAAAGCTTGCTGCGCTTGATACCGGCGGGGATGCGGCGATAAAGAATCTATTGTCTGAAAAGGCCCAGGTCGAGAGCAAGATAGCCGAGGTCAAAACCGTCAAGGATGTGCCTCAGCAGGTCTATCTGACATACCTGATGCTTCGCCGCGAACTTTTGGCCAAGGTTAACGCTTTGTTGACGACCCAGTATGAAATGGCAAAGATTGAGGAATCAAAAGAGGATCTTGCCTTTCAAGTTATAGATGAGGCAGTTCCTCCAGTAATGCGCGCTTTTCCCAAGCGCGCACAGATCTGCATCATGTCCTTCATGGCCGCACTTTTTGCCGCCATATTTCTTGCCTTCTTTAGGGAATACGTTATGAAGATGCAGGAGATGGCGAAGGCTACCTAATTTACGGTATTCTAACTTCTTGAGTTCCGGAACATTGCACTATTTCTTTAAAATAGTATGACGTTCCGGTTTTTTTTATTATGCGTACTAAAATCTTTTGTACGTACAGATAGGTTGCATTTGTTTATAGTTAAATATCATTGACTTATAATATAATTGACTAATTCGCAAATAGATAGTCAAAACCATTGTATTCTCCAGGAGTATTGTTTTATATTCATCAATTAAAACACTGGCTTACAAAGCAATTGACTAATATATTGAATAATGGTCATATATCCTGTAATATATTAATATGAAGAAAGAAAACATGATCGCAGCGTTTGAGGCCCTGGATGCAAAGCTGTCGGAACCGCTGACGCTCCTCGTTGGTGGCGGGGCAGCCATGCTGCTTGCGCACGGAATCCCTTTATCGACATACGACGTCGATGGACTTCCGTTCGAGACCAAGCTTTCCCCTGCAGAGGTGGAGAAGCTAATCCGAGAGGTCGCCAGCGAACTGAATCTCAACCCGCACTGGTACAATGACTACTTCAACACATTCACATTTACTCTGCCTGCGGACTTTCGTGATAGGCTGGTGGACGTCTTCAACGGCAAATGTCTCACGGTGCGTGCTCTTGGCGCTGAGGATCTCCTCCTGATGAAATGTATGGCCGGTCGCGATAAGGATGTTGGTCACGCGCGTGCCCTCCTGCGCCGCGGCGCTGACTGGAAGAAGGTCGAGGCCCACCTCGAAGGTTTGGTTAAAAAGGGGTTGCCCGGTGCTGAGGAGGCCGTGGGTTTTCTTGAAGATTTGGTTGTGGAGATTGAGGATGCTTAAGGAAATACCAACAGAGGACCACCTCGTCAGGATGTATTATGAACTGGCGCAGCGAGGTGCAATCAGCGTTGGTGAGAAGCGTTCGTGGCCTTACGACGCGCAGAACCTAGAAGAGCTTTTTTGCCTCGGTGCTGAGATGTCTCGTTTTGATCCGCGCCTCTTCGATATACTGGTGGCCTTCCTTGACAAGAACTGGAGCGATCTCAATCCTTCCCAACTAAGATCTCATTATGCAGAGATGCGAACCCCTCAGACGATAGCAATTATGGCAGAATTTTTGCTAGGCCAACAGGCTTTGCCAGACGAAAAACAATATTTTCTCGAGTATCTCCAAGAGGGTCTTAAGCCGGTTCCCCTCCAGCTCTTTTATCAATATCTGTACACGCCTGGTGGCAATTTGATGAGGCGCGCAGTGGAGAGTTCGCTCAGGGAATATAAACGATGGGGGTTTTTGGCCAGGGAAGCACCGGTGCTTGATGAAGCGGGCAGATTAACGATCGGCTCTCACGATGCCGACTCCCGCAGGAACATCCTAATCAGGCTCCTCGAGAAGAGGAGGCGGATTCGCCTTGCAGAATATATCGCGGCGCTCGATAACAGGATATCCAGGCAACAGGCCCTGCTTGACATGAAATCCATCAAAGGCGTTCGCCTGGAAGGGCGCGGGCCTGGAGCACGCTGGATACTCGCCGCTTGATTACTTGATAAAGGATTATAGGATGCGAAAGAGAATATTCGAGAAGATAGCCCACCTCGCCACCGCGCACTCGCGAAACGTAGTTGCGGCGGCCATCATCCTCACAGTAGCTGCCGGGGCCTATGCCTCTGTCACGCTCAAACTCAACGCCAACTTGGATGAGTTGGTTTCTGAGAAGCTCGATTACCACAAACGCTATCTGGATTTTTTGAACGAGTTTGGGGATGAGGAATATCTTTATGTGGTAGTCGATGCCACCAAAGACATGTCCCAGGCCAAGGATTTTATTCGGAGCCTTGTCGCAAGACTCAATAAGATAGATGGCCTCAAGGATGTCATCTGGAAGATAGATAATCCCGCGCTGGAAAAAAACTTCCTATTATACATGACGCCTCCGCAGCTTGCGGCGCTTAAGGCCATGGTTACGCAAGGTCCGTTTGCCGTAAGCAATATATCCAATTGGGATGGATTTTCGCCATTGTTTGGAGCGCTTGCCACGCGCATTGCTGAGCCTGTTTCCACTAAAGATGAGGAGGAGCTCTCCCAAGGCTTCACATTCATCGACGGGCTTCTGGATGACATGTCATCTGCTCTTCAGAAGCCAACGCAATATCGCTCGCGCCTTCAAGAGCTTTTCTTTGGCGATGGCGACACCTTTGATGCAGATGGATTTTACAGAAATCGCGATCTGCTCTTTGTGCTCATCATGCCTAAGAAGGATTACGGTACCATGGAGGTCATACAAAAGCCGCTCGAAGAAATCAGAACGGCAATTGCCCAAACAAGGGCACAGTTTCCAGACATCGATGCAGGTCTCACCGGCAAGCCGGTTCTGGCTGCAGACGAGATCATGACCTCAAACGAGGATATGACATGGGCAACTTGCATTGCCATCGTGCTCGTGGGGCTGGTGTTCATATTCTTCTTTAGAAGCACAAGCCGCCCAGTGCTTGCCATGATATCGCTCGTCATGGGCATAAGCTGGACCTTCGGCCTTGTGGCAGTGGTCTTTGGCACACTCAACATACTCTCCATCGTCTTTGCCATCATCCTGGTTGGCGCTGCAATCGAGTATGCCATCCATGTGGTGGCGCGCTATCAAGAGGAGCTGGCAAAAAGCGGCAATATAGATGAGTCGATTAAGCGCACACTCCAGCTCGTTGGTCCAGCCGATGCCACTACAGCATTCACTACAGCAGCAGCGTTTCTCACCATCACCTGGACGGATTTCACTGCCATTGCCCAGCTGGGTGTTATCGCAGCATCGGGCATATTGCTCTGCCTCATTTCCATGCTCGTGGTGCTGCCGGCCATGATTGTGATGCGCGATCGGCGCAGAAGTCCACAGGCGCTTACGAAGGTTAAGCCGTTCTCGCTGCCACACATAAATCTTCTGTACAGAAAACCTAAGCTCCTCTTTATAGCAGCAGCACTTTTTTCGCTGGCTGTAATTCCTTTTGCAACAGATGTCGGCTTTGACAACAACCTCCTAAATCTACAAGCAAAGGGCCTTGAATCTGTAAAATATGAACAGCTCATCCTCAATAAATCAGGCGAGACCACTTGGTTTGCAAGAACTGCGGCAAGCACGCCTTATCAGTCGCACAAGATGGCAAAAGAGTTTGAGAAGCTCTCAACTGTGAGAAGGGTTGATGATGTGGAGCGCATCCTTCCTGAAAAGCAGGAGGAGAAGCTAAAGGCTGTAGAGAACATCGCGCCGGCATTTGCAAACCTTAAGTTTGAGCACGTAGGTAAGAAGGTTGATGTTCTCAATCTCATGTTTGAGTTAGGAAGGCTCGCATCAGGTCTGGAGCGTCTTCAGGAGCAGGCTTTTAGCTCTGGCCGTCTTGATGCTGTAAACGAGCTGGAGAAGTTTTCAAGCAAGGTCCGATCTTTGGTTGGGCAATTGGATAAGGCAGATTCTGCACAACTTGAGCGCTTAGGAAGTTTTCAACACGATTTTTTCTCTGATCTTCACAAAAATCTTGAAATCTTATCTACAGGCATGAAGCCTGAAAAGCTCGCCCTCAGCGATCTTCCAGAAAATATCGTGAGAAGATTTGTAAGCCCCAAAGGTCGCTATTCCCTCTACATCTACCCCAAAGAAAACATCTGGGATCCAGTTGCGCTAGAGAAGTTTGTAAACGATATACGCGGCGTGGATGCAATGGTCGTGGGCACTCCAATAGAGGTGCATGAATCAGGCAGGCTCATGCGCGAGACGTTCATGAAATCAGCAGTCTTAGCATTTTTTGTAATCTGCCTCTTAGTGTGGATCGATTTTCGATCATGGCGTGCAACCATGCTCGCTGTCATGCCTCTTGCTGTGGGCACGTTATGGCTCTTGGGCGTCATGGGTTTAACCAACACCCCCTTTAACATGGCAAACTTTTTTGCCATCCCCATACTCATCGGTATTGGCGTGGACTTTGGTGTTCACCTCGTCCACAGGCTTAGGGCTGAAGGATCGTTCAATGCTATCGGAAGTTCTACCGGCAAAGCCGTTGTGCTAACAGCTGCAGCAAACGCCATCGGTTTTGGCATCATGATCTTTGCGCACCACCGGGGTATAGCGAGCCTTGGCCTTATCATGGCTGTTGGCTGTCTATGCTGTCTTGCCGCAGCCCTTATCGCCATGCCACCAGTTGCCAAGTGGCTTAGGTGGGGAAGAAACAACCAGACGGAGCATTCTTAATGCTCCGTCTGAGATTACTCCGTTTTGTTTGAGTTTATTCTGCAGGTACTGGTCCAAGGGCCTTGTTAACGATCATTTCAAAATATGCCACGTCGAGCTCTTGAGCCTCATTGAGAGGGGTCTGTTGATTCCGATATCCCTCCAGCTTTTCTATAAATCGTTGATAAGAATCGGAACCTTTTTCATAGTTCGCTTTAATTTTATAAATCAATTGCTGTGATTGACTTATAAAATCCAATACTGCTCCTACGCGTTTGCGAGTATCCATGCCCTTAAACATGCGTGCGCTCAACTGATCTTGCGTTATGACAAGTTTGCGCGCTTCAACGAATTTTGGTGAATTATACCATCGCATGAAGGCATCGTGAGCAGGTCCATCCTTCTGTCCCTCCCATTGAAAATCCATTGGCACCTCATGACGTTGTCCATCCTTTATATACGGCATAAACTTTAAATTGCGCGCCATCGCAACTGCAGCTTCTCTTGTGCCTATTTCATATGTAGTGCCGCGTGGGCTGTTTTCCAAATTCCTGTGGACGCTGGCTCCTACGAATTGTCCGTGTCCATCAATTCCAATATCACATTCCTTCCATCCCGAAGATTGCTGTGTTAGCAATTCATAAACAAGTTCATTAGGTAGGTTCTCCTTTTGGGAGACCCAGTCTGCTATTTCCAGGGCTTTCAGAAGGTCAACCCCACCTGTGCCCATCATAGTCATGGCAGCCATATTCTTGGACAATGCGGATGTCATTAATTGCGTATTCTGTTGATCAACTTGTGCATCATTAGATGTGACTAATTGAACTCCATCACCTAGATCTTGCACTACCTCTACGTTGCGCCCTGGTATTATGGGAATGCGGCCGTTGATGGCCTTGAGAATCTCCATGGCTTGGTCACTGACTATGCCGTCCGGGGTTATGAGTTCCGCACCCATTTTAATAATTGCCCGATTTCCAAACTCGACGCTTTTGACCCCGATCGCAGCTTGGCCAGGCGTGAGTTCATGCGCCTTGGGCAAAATTGCATTTTTCTGGATAGAGACGAGCTCACCTGTCTTAGCATCAAAGATCACTACGAAATTATTTTCTGGATAGAATGGAGCAAGAGGGGAATTGCGCTGAGGTCTCTGATCAGGCGATATTTGAATCAATTTGCGGCCTATTTCCTCAAGCCACCGCCGGGCGACATAAGGTAAACGATCAGCCAGTTTTTCTTCAGCAGGCACCCGTGCAAGTACTCGTCTCACACCGCTGTCTTCGCTTGGAGGTTCTTCGTCAGACACTTTTTTTCCTTTGTTGAATCGAGTATTACTTTCATGAGATTCCCCGGTGTTAGTCGAATCCAAACCACTACTCATCATAACAGGGTTAAACCCAGTTCCTATTGGGGGCAGCTCAAACGGATTTGCCTCGTTTGGTCTGCCGGCAAGCGCAGCCGCGCCACCCCTTCTTCCCCAAGCAACTGCATAGGCTGGTTGCAATCCACCAAATCCACCGCCAAACCCATCCCACCAATTGTTAGGCGGTGGAGCATTTTCAATTGTCTCGCGGGCCTTTATCATGTTTCGGATAGTTATGTTGTCTAAACGCTTACCAAGTTTGGCAACCGACTCCATTGGTAGGACCGCTTCGATGCTACGGTTACCATAATGCATGGCCAAGAAGTTTAGCGAGGCAGTAGCAAGAGAATCCATTGAGATGTGCTTGGGATTTCTATCTGCCAAAGCTTGCAGACCCTGAACCGCACTCACTCCAAGAAATCCATTGGCACCAGCGCGAGCCAATTGATCAAGACGTCCTTCGCCTTTGATCATGCGTCCAGCTGGATTGGCCTTTAGAATTGCGGGAACGAATCTGACAAATAACCACGAGACAAGATAATCTTGAGGGTTGTCAGCATGTGCTTCAGTTTCGATATCTAAAGCACGAAGCGCTGTGTGGTTTACACCACTTGAAATCTTGTGAAATACATAAGCGTTGCCCATATAGCTTGCTTCTCTTAGGGCAATAGCTCCAGCACCTCTCATCCAAGGTCCTGGTGTCATTCCACGTGACACGAGAAACGAAGTTAGGGAGGAGCCGGCTTTACTCCCGCCAGCTAAGACAGCTTTTTGTGCCAGCCCGCCAGCAGCGCCGCCCACATACATGCTAAACAGTGAAAGCGCAAATATCGCCGTTGATAGAATAGCCTGATCCGTTGAGACGGTAGTAAGACCTGTGTGATATGCAAACGAGATACGATTCCACGGCTGTGATATAATCATGCGATCAGTTGCAAACCCAGCAGCACAACCAATAATAGCAGCTCCACCAGAAACAGCTCCAAGTGTAACTACACCTTCGGGAGCCGTAGCTACGACGGCAATTCCTGCTCCAGCAAGGCACCCCTTGAGCCCGTTGCCTGGGTTTTCCGTCAATCCACCAGCCCATGTCTTTAATGCAGCGATCGTATGCTTCTTGTTAAGATTGCCCATGCCAACCACCATGCGTCCTGCAGAAGTATCTGCGTAGTTGGTGGCAATGTTTCTTAAGATGGCAAGGGCTGCCTCTTTGTCCTCTTCGCTCTCAGCCGTAAGTCCCATAAACGTGCCTTTGCCAAACTCAACACGTGCTGTAATTTCATTGACCTCTTCAGGTGTTGCGATGTAACCGAATTTTTCCAGGGCTGCCCCATATTCCTTATCAGCCTCAATTACGAGCTGCCGTGCTGCGTCTGTTTCTTCGTTTTTGTGCTCATCCAGCGCTATTCCAAAATCGTGTTCAGCAATGGAAGCTCGAAAATGGAGAAGGCGACCTGCGATGTGTTCACGCGCGCTGGGATCAAAGGTCTCTTCTAGCGCTGTCTCGCAATAATTAACGATATCCAGATAATTCTGCCGTATTGCCGCGTTTCGCATCTGTTCTGTAGCTTTACGATCTTCGTCTGATAAGCCATGTATGGGCCAGGACATACGCGTGTTGCGTATCCGAGCTGAGATTTCCATATTCTCTATCGTCAGAACGGTGGCGTGATCATAATCGCTATCGCGCAGCTCATTAATCAGACCTTGCGCCTCTGATACGACTTCTTCTTGTAAATTATAATCAGCTACCGATATTGAGGCATCGGCAAGACGGTGTAGGACGGTGATCTGCGTTGTCAGATTTTCAGGAGTATGTTTGACTTTTTCATTCTTATATAATGCTCGGGCTGCTTGTAGATTGTCCAAGGCTGCGTGCCTGTTGCCCAACAGGACATTTGCTGTGCCTGAATGAATGTTGATCTGATATGGGGAATCAGCATGCGCCTGATTGATCAAAGACAGGATGTGCCCATCAATTCTATCAATCGTAAACTCAGCTTGCTGATTAAAGACGCGTAGCTCCATTACTTTTTCTGCAGGAGTTGGTAGAGCTGCAAAACCAAATGGATCATATGTATTGCCATTCGCAAAATAATTGAAATCTATTGCCGGCTTCTTTGTGGACCTGCTAGCTGGATGTAGTTCTGAGTTAACCTGTTCCATTTCTAATCTTGAAATCTCGTCTTTGTTTAGGGCTACTTTTCTGCGAAGCTCGCTGATATCTAGCCCCACTCGTGAATACGTAGCGACTAGCAATTGTAGATTGCGCTCTGTGGGCTCTAGTAGATAAATCTGATCAGCGTATTGGGTGGCCAGCTGTTGCATTTGCATGCGGGTTATTGGATCCGTGGCATTGCCAAATTCGGCAACCGATGTAGCTGCCCCTGTGGCCAAAACGCCTTTGTGCCGGGCTTGAACTTTATCTATATGTGTTTGAAGATTTGGATCTTGTTTAGCTGCTACTTTTAGAGATGCTGTTATTTGGCTATATTTATTGCTGGCACCAAAGAAATCACCCTGCAGAGCCAAGATGTCAGCCTCTACCATGGGTATGGCAAGCACCTCGCCGTTAGGAAGATTTCGTGCCAACTCGATTGCCCTGTTGCTTGCATCTTTGATCATTGAGGCATTACCGCTGGCAATGGCTGTGGCTACATCTGTCAAAGCCTTATCAAGTTGAGATGCATTGGGATCTGGTGCAACTGAAGAAAAGAGGTTTGTGTTTGGACAAAACCACTGTGGTGCAGCAGAACCGCTTGAAGGCGTGTAGTTCGGGTTATCTACAGGGCACGTGTTCGTAGTATCATGTACTAATGATGCCCATAACTTCTCAAAATCATTGGTATCTGGGTTTGTTACACCGTCTACAATGGGCTTGCCATCAAAGGATGTATTGATTCTGCTGTTGCCTGCGCAAAGCATAAAAGTCTCCCAATTCTGCAATTAAATAAAAGGATTCCCCCGCCTTTGCCTATATTATCGACAGGAGAAGACCCTAAAGTTGCGGATCGTTGGGGGTTTTTATTATCTTTTTATTTACAATTAGTTACGCTTGATATACAGCCCAGCTCCATTTGAAGTTGGGCTCTTTTTTTTGAGGTATTTATGCGTGAGTTTTTGGGAATAGATAAATTAAGCAGCAGGATGATTGCATCCAATCTGATCCTTATATTTGTGGGATCATTGATAGCTGCAATAGGCATCAACGCGTTTTTGGTGCCGCACAAGTTTCTTTCATGCGGTGTGAGCGGCTTGTCTCAGTTTTTCTCATATCTTACGCCGATGTCTGTTGGCACATACGTGCTGCTTCTCAATATCCCGATCTTTTTGTTGGGGTGGTTCACAGTGGGCCGCGTGTTTGTATTTGGAAGTGCTATTGGCCTTCTTATGTTTTCGGGCTGCCTTTATGGCACTGAGTGGATGGCGCACGCTGGTTGGGAGCCTGAAAGGCTTTTGTCTGCGCTCATCGGCGGCACGCTTTCTGGCGGCGGAACAGGTTTGGTGTTTCGTGCAAACAGCTCACATGCTGGTATTGACATAGTTGCTGCTGCCATAAAGAAGCGCTGGTCCATTAGCATTGGCACTGTTTCGTTTGGCTTTAACATCTTCATTACAGCGCTGCTTGGTGTGGTTTTTGGTTTGCATGCAGCCCTGTATACTATCGTATCCTTGTTCTGCGCGGCCATAGCCTTGGATAAGGTGATGATAGGCATAGACAACAGCCGTGCGATATTCATCATCAGTTCAAAGCCAGAGGAAATCGCAGATCTCATTCTCAAAAAACTGGAGAGGGGTGTTACATTTCTGGAAGGCGAGGGCGCGTACCTTGGCAAAAAACAGAAAGTGATATATTGCGTAGTTACGCTTAGGCAATTAGCCCGAGTCAAATACTATGTTAAATCCGTGGATCCCAACGCATTTCTCACCGTCGCTGAAGTAAACGAAGTGGCCGGCAAAGGCTTCAGGCCAGTACCGATTTAGTTCATGCGTTGTCATTGCGAGGCGAAGCCGAAGCAATCCCCCTTAACTAACGTTTCAGCTTATAAATTAGTGAAAAATAAAACGTATTATCAATAAGTTAGAAGGACGGCTTAATTATCGAGCAACTTCTTAATGACAAAGGACGATAATAGGAATAGAGATGGAAAAAATATGGAAAATTGAGGTATAATTATGGAGGGAGTTAGATATCAATTAGAAAATAATAAATTAATATAAGGAGTTATGCAATGAGCACGAGACCAAATACAGCGATTTTTAAAAGCATTGCGGATCGAGATTGTTTTAATTTGTTTGATGGTCCGCATCCAAAAGCAAAAGAGGTTTTAAAAATATTAAATTATGACAGAAAAGACCTCTCTGTGGTTACAGGAAAACCAGAAAAGTCCATAAGGCTTGATCAGAGAATGTCTGAAGAGATTGAAACCAGAATCCGTGAGTGGGCTAATGTGATTAATTTGGTAGGTGGCTATTTTGGCGATATCAATAAAACCATGCTTTGGTTTCAAACTCCCAATCCTCTGCTTGGAAATATAACACCAGCACAGATGATTAAAGTTGGACAGTTTAATAAACTATTAAGCTTTATCCAAGTTGCGCTCAGTGAAAATAGAAAATCAGCTTAGCTATGGCGACAAAATCTAGAAAACGAAGCAAGAGGAAATCTCAAAAGTCACAAAAGGTTTCAAATAAAAAACCTCTTGTGGCTTATCTTTTGGAATCGGGAAGCATTCAGAGTATCCGACGTAATAAGTTAATCATAGATAAGTTGCGAGAGTATCATTGGACACAACATCATGAACTCGAATACCAAAGAAATAAGATTAAAGATCAAATAACCGAAGTCTTTTTGCAACAATCCTCTTCAAATTTCAATTTTAATGGTTGGCAGCGTCTAGTTAGATTTAAATATAGTTATCATCCTCTATCTGCCCGTGGGAGCATTGAGAATGTTGGTGGCAGATTTAATATTGGTAATATTGATCCGCAATATTTTCATCCTTTTCCAGGCTTATATATTGCATCTGATAAAGATACGGCTCTTCAAGAAACTCTTGGACCAACACCAGAAGATCCAAAGATAAAATTAAATCAAATGGAGATAGCTCTTACAAATCCGAAATCGATTAGCATTATTTCTGTTAGTGGATTTTTAGAAAAGATGTTTGATTTAAGGGATTCCTCTAGGTTGAATGAATTTGTAGATTTAATAAGCATCTTTGAGCTTTCAACTCATTTGAAGAAGCTCGCACAAACCCACAATCTGAAGAGACCTAGAGTAGTAAAAACAGTGGATCAGTTATACACTTCACTTATGGAATCTAATTGGCGAGAATTTCCAATGCAGTATGATATTCCTGCGAATCCTCAGATCTTTGGACAGTTGATTCATAAGGCAGGTATTCAAGGAATATGCTATAGATCAATATGGACTGGAAAAGATTGCTTAGTGATTTATCCTCGTAATTTTGATGCTACTGCTTCATACATTAAGATTGATGATGAACTCCCAGATAATAGTATTCCAAGTAAGATAGATAGTACTAACTGGAAAACTGCCGAATAAGTCGTCTGTAAATCCCGACTTTGACACTTGGCGATGGGGTACTGCTCGCAAAAGCAGATTTAATGGGGGTCGAGTTTAGAAAAAGTCAAAAACCTGCTGAACAATCTTCGTTGCATGGTTCTATTATCTTAATCATAGAGCAAGATTTCTGATATACGATTCGCATGTACGTCAAGATAACGAAGAATCAATCCGGTCAGACCTATTATCATCTCGTCGAATCCTATTGGGAGGGCGGAAAGAGCAAGCAACGCACATTAATGTCTCTCGGGCGAGCGGGTGAAGATCGGATGGATGATGTGGTTGCCGCAATAAGCAAGCACAAGGATGTGTTCACGATTTTGGAATTAGCGAAGAGCATAGAGGTGGAAGACACATATATCCTTGGTCCGTTGCTGATTTTGGATCGGATGTTTAAGGAGAGCGGGATAGATTATGTACTGAGGAAGGCATCCGGCAAGCATCCAAAGCTTGGGTTTGATCTGCGAAAGCTGGTATTCACGATGGCGGCGACGCGATTTGTAAAACCAGGATCGAAGCTCAAGATATATGAGCATTGGCAGAAGAAGTTGTATCCCGAAATGATAGAAAAAGAGATAGAGCTTCATCAGTTGTATCGGACGTTAGACATACTGGCGCAGCATAAGGAGGAGATCGAGATTGGGCTGTTCTGGCATGGGCGAGATTTGCTGAGCATGCAAGTCGATGTGGTATTGTACGATTTGACGACACTCCGGTTTGAGAGCACACGAACTGACTTGGGAGAGCTTCGTCAATTTGGATACAGCAAGGAGAGACGCAGCGATTGCACACAAGTGGTGTTCGGCCTGCTTGTCACACCTGATGGAGTACCAATTGGTTTTGAAGTTTAT
>JBDRBN010000028.1:0-6694 GCA_043822785.1 Pseudomonadota bacterium | reverse complement strand
CTCATCAACAAGTGTCTTGGATCCAAGTCTTACTTTTGCAATCCTTATCACAGTTGGGAAAAGGGAAGTGTGGAAAATACCATTGGCCTTGTAAGACGCTTCTTGCCCAAAAAGACCGACTTCGCTAGCATTTCAAAGAGCGAGATTAAATATATTGAAAACTGGCTTAACAACAGACCTCGAAAGTGTCTAAACTATGATACTCCTTCTGAGGTCTTCAATCGCGAGCGTTGCACTTAATGGGTGAAGTCAGTTAAGCGTAAAGACCCCATACAATCCCAGCTTTTGGTATTCCATGCTCCCTCCTTACCAAAAGCCTTTATTTGCAAACTACTTGCCATTGTGTGCGTTATCTGGATAGGCATGGTTTTTTTGATAGATTTCGCAGAAATTGATAACTAATTGATATTCAAGGCAAAATAGTCTAAAAAAGTCATATCAGTCTGAATTATACATTATGCTTTGGCACTGCGATGGTAATAATGCATAATATGCATTAATATATTGCATAATATGCATTATTAATGCTACGCTTAAGTCATGAATAAAACCGAAATAGTGAAATATCTCTCGAAGCTGGCTCATGCATACGATGGCCTTGGCGGACCCTCTCTTACCATAAGCATATGCGGCGGCGCTGCCCTTATGGTCTTAGGTCTTGTCAACCGAACCACAAAGGACATTGATCTGGTCGCCCCTCAGTCACTGCCTCCAGAATTTTATAGGGCAGCATCAATTGTAGCCAAAGAATTTGGACTTCCAGAAGATTGGATCAATCAGGGACCTAAGCAGCTTGCAGACATGGGGCTTCCTGATGGTTTTGATGAACGTGCAATCATACGGCAGTACGGCAAAAAGCTAGCTGCCCGTTTTGCATCCCGCCTGGATCAGATTTTCTTCAAGACATATGCTTCGGCAGATCGCGGGGGTTATCATGCTGAAGATTTAAAGAGGCTTAATCCTTCGCACGAGGAACTTAAAGCAGCTGCCCTATGGTGCATGTCACATGATGTTTCATCTAACTTCAGAGATATATTAAAGAGCATGTTGGATAAACTCGGTTATGAAAAAGTCGCTCAAGAAATATAGGGAGACCATCGAAGGTCTGCTTGTGGACATCGCATGGGCCCAGTGGAACCGCCTTGGCGTCTATGGCGCAGGGAAAAAGAATAACTGCGTTACAGATATCGAGGCAGCCATTGCATTTGTAGCGTTTGTCGGATGGCTTGACGGCAGGCTTTTCGACAATGCCCTTTCGTGGATACACGAGTATCAGGCTGTCGTAAGTGGCGAGCGCCTTAAATTCTTTATAAAAGATATCGATGACCCTTACTTCCCTCGTTGCATAGGTGCGATGATCGAATCAGCCGCAGCTACAAAAGACAGCGCCCGATGGAAGCATTTTTTAACGCAGCTCAAAAAGACTTTGCCTAAAGGTAACAACAAAGCAGGGAATATATTTCAGCTTTCTGGAAAAAAAGAGTCTTGGGTAAAAAGAGATCCCTCGTTCAAAAAATGGGGTCTTGCTAAAGAGCAAGTGGTGCTTAGCCGCAAGCTGAAGCGACATGCTGAAATCATGCATGACAACGCAGCGATGCGGTATCGTTATGTTTTTGGTCCAATCGCTCGGGCAGATATCTTTTATCTCATGACAGTAGCGAGCAAGCTCGGCCGGCCTCTTAACACCTCTGATCTTACAGCGATTATTGGCTATCACCATTCATCAGCATATCGAATACTGCAGGATCTGTTGCGCGCAGGAATTGTGGAAGCTCATGGAGAAACAGGCTCAAAGAATGTGCGGTGGTCTCTTACGGGCGAGTTCTCTTTGCAAAGTGCGGCCGACATCGACACGACTCTTATCAACTGGATGACGGCTACGCAGGCATTTATAGAAATAATCAAGCTCATCTATGCGGTAGATGGAATAGAAAACGAACTCGTAGCCAAGCATGCATGTTATGAATCTCTTAATGCTGCATCTCGTATGCTTAGAGAAAGTGGTTTTCTAACAGTCCCCAGCTTGCCTGTGGAGCCACTAGAGCGTTACGAGATAAGCGATCTTCTGGTTTTTGCAGTTGAGTCACTGCAGGCAATAATTGAAGAGATGACGAAGAAATAGCGAATAGGTGGCAAACACTGATAGCTCAGAATATCTGCTTTGCCACGACTTCAAGCGAGTCTTTGATGATCTTGGCTGCTGTGTCGAGATCTTTATCAGTGTGGCGGTGGCAGATGTAGGAGTGGTGATAGGGCTGCATGAACAGGCCGCGGCGAATGGCCTCGGTGAAGAACAGTTTTCTTCTCTCCTTGTACTTCTTTTCAGGATCGGCCGTGAACGTGATGTATGGCATGGGCGGAATGCCCGAAAGATGCGCGTGCGCTCCTGACGAATCCACGATTTCTTTAAGCGTTGCCAAAAACTTTGTACCTCTTTTCCACAAGCTGTCGCAGACATTTTCGCGTTCGAGAATATCTATAGTCGTAAGCGCAGCAACCATTTCAAGGCTGTTGGGAAAGTATGTTGACGATATGAAGACCTTGCCTTCGGCGAGCTTGTGCATGATATCGCGCTTGCCACAGACAGCTGCGATGGCATAGCCGTTTGCCATGGCCTTGCCGATGAGCGTCATGTCTGGGGTTACGCCATATCGGGTCTGTGCGCCGCCCAAAGACACGCGAAATCCTGTGCGTATCTCATCGAAGATGAGCACTGCTCCGCGCCTTGCAGCAAACTCTTTAACGCCTTCAAGAAAGCCAGGTTTTGGTTCTTCAACGGGTTTTGCAAGCGGATGTCCCACAGGCGTTATGATTACGGCTGCCACTTCGTGTTTATGCTCATGCAGAAGTTTTTCAAGGCCTTCGAGATCATTATAATGAAACTCGAGCGTATCATCGACCACGCTTTGAGGCACGCCGCCGTGCACCTCTACGCACCAGTCATGCCAACCATGATACCCACAGCGTATGATCTTATCCCGGCCGGTAAACCCACGTGCTATGCGGATGGCTGCTGTGGTGGCATCTGATCCGGTCTTTACGATAAAGCTCTGCTCAGCAGAGGGAATGAGATCTCTTAGTTTTTTACACAGCTCGTTCTGGATTGGTTGGCAAAGGTTAAAGCAGAAACCTTTTTTCATCTGCTCTGCCACTGCATCGTCGATCTCCTTTTCACGGTGTCCAAGGATGATGGGCCCATACGCGCACAATAGGTCGATGTATTCGTTGCCGTCCACATCCCAGATGCGGCCTGCCTTACCTTCCTTTATGAACAGGGGATACTCGCCAGGTATGAAGTTGTAAGGGCGCCTGATGCCCAAAACGCCGCCTGGCACCAAATCCAACGCTTCTTTCCAGAGATTCTCTGATTTTGTAAGGTTTAGTTTTTCCATCAGCACAATTCAGTACCTTATTTGTGGCTCATTCGCAAATGGATTTGAATGAATATTTGTTGCGCCGCTTTTAACGATTAGTATTATAGGCCGCATGCCAAATATCTCCCAAAGCAGCCACAGGTTAATGGCGATCCGCATCCATGAGGTGCTCTTTGTATCTAGCCCATATGACCTCTATATCATGGAAGAGGAGGGTATACTCGCAGATCGCATATCAGATGAATATACGCTCTTGCACCTCACCAACGCGCCTGTGATCACACGTGCATCCACTGCAGAGGAGGCTTTAGGGCTAGCAAAGCAGAGAAGGTTTGACTTGGTAATTACAGGGCTTCGGGTTGGCAAGGGAAACAACCCGTTTGATATGGCTCATGCCATCAAGAAAATTCAGCCTGGAGTACATACAGTTTTGCTAGCGCCTGAGGGTGGCAGAATCCCAATCATCACCAAGCAGTATGAGACCCTGCCCATTGACAAAGTGTTCTATTGGCACGGCGACACCAGGCTTTTTTTGGCCATTATAAAAAGCTTTGAGGACAAGGCAAATGCACCGTACGATTGCATAAAGGAGCAGGTGCGGGTGATCATACTGGTCGAGGACTCTCCGCACTTTTACAGCGCCTACCTCCCACTCATATACACCGAGATCATGGAGCAAACCCGCTCGCTCATTGCAGAGGGTGCCACTGCGGACGAAAAGCTCCAGCGCATGAGAAGCCGCCCAAAGATACTCATGGCCAGAAATTATGAAGAGGCCACAGAGCTTTACGAGCGCTATAAGGCCAACATGCTAGGCATCATAAGCGATGTGCGTTTTCCGAGAAAAGGCAGCCTTGATCCAGAAGCCGGCTTTAAGTTCACAGAGCTAGTCAAAAAAGACAACCCGGATCTGCCGGTGCTTCTGCAGTCAAAGGATACTGAAAATGCCGATTTGGCTTCGAAGTTGGGCGCGACCTATATAGATAAAAATTCGCCGCACCTGTTGGCGGATCTTTCTAATTTCGTCAAAACCTACTTTGGATTTGGTCAATTCATTTTTCGCGACAGCAATGGCAATGAAGTGGGACGCGCAGGAACGCTTTTGGAAATGGAAAAGACACTGGCCAGCGTGCCCGATGAAACTATGAAATACCATAGCGAGAGAAATCACTTCTCCAACTGGTTGTTCGCAAGAGGGGAGTTTGAGCTGGCGGCAAAGCTTCGGCCCCTTCACATAAGCGATTTTAACTCGATCGACGAACTGAGAATTTTCACAATCGAAAGCATAAAGGAAGCGCGCATGGCAAAACGCAAGGCCACGATCGCGCGCTTTTCCGAGATCAATCTAGATCTGTCCATGCCCTTCATGCGCTTTGGCGGAGGCTCTATCGGCGGCAAGGGCCGCGGCATAGGTTTCATGAGCAAGCTGCTCTCAAGGCCTGATATCTTGAGCCGCTTCAAGGGAGCGCAGATTTATGTGCCTGAGACCGCAGCTGTGGGCACTGATGTGTTCGACAGTTTTATGGAGCGCAACAAGCTGCGTGATATAGCCATAGAGCAAACCGACAATTCTAAAATAGCCGAGGCGTTTCTCAGAGCTGAACTTTCGCCAAAGATCGCTGGCGAGTTGGCAGCTTTTTTAAAGCGCATGAATGAACCGCTTGCTGTTCGCTCTTCATCCCTATCCGAAGATTCGCTCTCGCAACCGTTTGCCGGCTTATACTCGACCTATCTCATACCGAACAATCATCCTGATTTTGAAGAGCGGTTGAAGCAGTTTCTTTCTGCCATCAAACTGGTATTCGCATCCACGTATTTTGCAGATCCCAAGGCATATATGGAGGCAAACGCCATCTCCATCGAAGGCGAGAAAATGGCGGTGGTGATCCAAAAGATCGTGGGGAGGAGGCGCGGCAACCACTACTATCCGGATGTTGCAGGAGTTGCCCAATCCTATAACTTCTTCCCTGTAGGATATATGAAGCCGGAGGATGGCATAGCACAGCTCGTGATGGGGCTGGGCACCATGGCAGTGCGGGGTGAGCGGGCGCTCAGGTTTTGTCCCAAGTATCCTGCCATACTTCCTCAGTTCGGCACATCTCGCGATATTTTGGCTCGTTCGCAGCGTGCTTTTCAGGCAGTGGATTTGTCAGATGATGCTCCTCGTCTGTTCATAGATGAGGATGTAACGCTCTCTACGCTTGATTTGGGCATAGCTGAGAAGGATGGGCTTTTGGGTAAGCTCGGCGGTGTATATTCCGTAGAGGATGACATCATATACGAAGGGCTCACGCGCGATGGCCCTCGGGTTGTGACGTTTAGCCAGATTCTTAAGGGCGGGCTCTTTCCTCTTTCCGATATTGTGGCAGAAGTCATGGACATTGGGTCTGCTGGCATGGGTTGCCCTGTAGAGATAGAGTTTGCGGCCAATGTATTGCCTGACGGCGTGCCGCAAGCATTCTGGTTTTTGCAAATACGGCCGCTCGTATCTGGCGAAGAGGAGATAGAGGTAAGCCTAGAAGGGATAAAGCCTTCTGAATGCATTGCATCTTCAAACACTGCTATGGGCAATGGCAGCTTCGCTGATCTTCAAGATATCATATATGTTAAGCCTGATGCGTTTGACCTAAGGCGAACCGCTGAGATAGCTCAAGAGATTGGGAAATTTAATTCTAAAATGGTTTCTTTAGAAAAGAGTTACATACTTTTGGGTTTTGGAAGGTGGGGTACGGCTAATCCTCTGCTCGGCATACCTGTGGCGTACTCACAAATCTCTCATGCCAAGGTGATCTGCGAGATTTCTACTCCTGAATTGGATGTTGAGCCATCGCAGGGCACGCACTTCTTTCATAATATCACATCCTCACGAATCGGTTATCTATCGATCACCAATTCCACCAAGCAGAACTTTGTTGACTGGAGCTGGTTTGAAAAAGAACCTGCGGTAGGAGAAGGGGAATACGTAAGGCACGTAAAAAGTAAAACTCCGTGCATTACAAAGATCGATGGAAGAAGCAGCAGGGGGATGATATTGAAACCCCGATAAAAATTCCAAATTCCAAGCACCAAATTCCAAATAAGCACCAAAATCCAAATTCCAAATTTCAAACAAAACCTCTTTAATCCTGTGTTTTGGTCATTCGGACATTGGTTATTGGAATTTATTTGGAAGTTGGAATTTGCACTGTTGTTGCGTTAGAGGTGTTAACTGGTTGAAATATAAGAATTCATTTTTCTCATGTCTAGGTGTCATTGCGAGGAGCGTTTAGCGACGAAGCAATCTCCTGCAAACACAGGTTATAAGGGGATTGCTTCGCTTT
>JBDRBN010000027.1:0-28240 GCA_043822785.1 Pseudomonadota bacterium | reverse complement strand
GACGAAGCAATCTCCCGCAAACACAGGTTATAAGGGGATTGCTTCGCTTTGCTCGCAATGACATCCATGAAAAACAAGCAGTTCTAACGCGACAGCAGTGGAAATTAGAAATTGGAAATTGGATTAAAACCAATGACTACTATACTTAAAACTCACGATATCGCCTTCTCCTATGGCACCACTCCCGTTCTTCAAGGAGTAACCATAGAAATCCACAAGGGTTGCGTGACAGGCATACTTGGCCCCAATGGTGCAGGTAAGTCCACGCTCGTTAACGTGATGTCAGGTGCGCTTATGCCTTCTGATGGTTGTGTGTTTTTAAAGGATAAGCCGCTTCATTCCTATTCATCATCACAGAGGGCGCGCTGTGTTGCATCTGTAACGCAGGAGTCGCACATACCATTTCCATTCACAGCGCTTGAGATAGTGCTCATGGGTCGCGCGCCGTACCTGCCACGGTTTGGATTTGAATCGCGAATAGATATTGAAATCGCAATGGATGCCATGAAAGCGACCGATTGCGAGCATCTCACACATAGGGACATCAGATCGTTATCAGGCGGCGAGCGCAGACGCGTGATTGTTGCCCGGGCGCTGGCCCAAAAACCTGAAGTTTTGCTTTTGGATGAACCCATGAGCTTTTTGGATATCCGCCATTCCACAGAACTTGCGCGGCGTCTAAAAGAGCTGGCAAACACTCAAGGCCTTGCTGTATGCACAGTCATGCACGATATCAACCTGGCCGCAGCATTTTGCGATAAGATCGTGTTTCTCAAAGACGGCAAGATCGCAGCCGAGGGCACTCCAAAACAAGTGATAACCACAACAAACCTCTACCAAGCCTTTGGGATATCGGTAGGCGTTGGATTTGATGAGGCCAGCCAAAAGCCCTACTGCATACCCTCTTTAAAACACCCTTTACACTAAAACCCTGCATTGCTAGCCTCCGGCAAATTCAGGAGGTAATATGACAAAACCGGTAAAAAAGGCAGTCATACCCGCTGGTGGCTTGGGCACGCGCTTTTTGCCGGTTACAAAAACAGTGGCTAAGGAACTCTTGCCCATCGGCACTAAACCAACGCTTCTGATGGTAATAGAGGAAGCAGTAGAGTCCGGCATAGAAGAGATCATTCTTGTCACATCCCCTATTAAAACCCAGATAATTGATTTTTTCAGCAATGATACAGCCTACATGCGCGAACTAGAAGCCCAGGGCAAGGGCGATATGATTAAAGGTCTAAAGGCCCTGACATCAAAGGTGCGCATACGCACGGTGTATCAGGAGGAGCCAAAGGGCCTGGGACACGCTGTGTTGTGTGCAGCAGCTGATGTGGGTAATGATCCTTTTATCATTATACTTCCTGATGTGCTCATAACCAGCAAAGCTCCTTGTTGTCGTCAGCTAATGGACGCATATGCAAAAGCGGGCTGTTCAGTTTCTGCCACAGAGCATACGCCGCGCGATCAAATCCATCTGTACGGCATCTATGATATCGAGCGCTCAGACGGCCGCATGCACTGGGCGCGCAGGGTAGTGGAGAAGCCGTCGGCTGATGAAGCGCCATCAGACCTATCTGTCGTAGGCAGATATTTGTTTACTCCAGAGGTCTTTGAACTCCTCGAGACCACTCAACCTGGCAAAGGTGGCGAGATTCAACTAGCTGATGCCATGAACGCTCTTGCAAAAGCAGGCAAGATGGTAGCATACGAGTACGAAGGCAGGCAGTTTGACACAGGCGATGTAATGGGTTTTCTTAAGGCAAATATATATTACAACTGGCATCTGGGACCAGAGGAATTGCAAGAATTTGTGAAGGAAATGGTAGGTTAGGCGCTGATGGATGTCATTGCGAGCGTAGCGAAGCAATCCCCTTAAGAACAGTGCTTGCAGGAGATTGCTTCGTCGCTTAATGCTCCTCGCAATGACACCCAGATATGGAGCACTTAAATGGAAATTTTTATAAAAGACGTAGCTAAGCATGTTGAGCATGAAGTCACGATAAAAGGTTGGGTTTATAACGCGCGCTCATCAGGCAAGATCACATTTTTGCAAATAAGAGATGGGTCTGGCCACATTCAGGGAATAGTGCATAAGCCTGATGTAAGCGATAAGGTTTGGGAAGATGCGCACAAAATAACCATCGAGACATCAGCCATCCTAAAGGGCAAAGCTTCAAAACATCCTAAGCGAGATGAGTTTGAACTTCAGGTCACAGGAATTGAAATAGTTCAGGTCTGCCCTGACTATCCCATAGGTAAAAAGGAACACGGTCCGGACTTTCTTTTGGATAACCGCCATTTGTGGCTGCGCTCCAGCAAACAATGGGCAATACAGCGGGTGCGCAATACAGTTATCAACGCAACGTATGAGTGGCTAAACGACAACGCCTTTATAAAGATCGACTCCCCTATCCTAACACCTGCAGCATGCGAAGGCACCTCGACCCTATTTGAAGTGGAGTACTTTGATCTGGGCAGAGCATATCTTTCTCAGTCAGGCCAGCTCTACTTAGAAGCTGCCATCATGAGCCACAACAGGGTGTTTGACTTTGGCCCGGTGTTTCGCGCTGAAAAGAGCAAGACGCGCAGGCACCTCACCGAGTTTTGGATGATGGATGCTGAGATGGCTTATTGCGATCATAACGGCAGCATGGAAATTCAAGAACAGCTCATCTCACATATCGTAAAACGTGCTATCGAAAGAAATTTCTACGAGCTTAACATCCTTGAGAGGGATATGGAGAAGCTCTCAAAGACATGTCCTCCATTCCCGCGCATCACGCACGCCGAGGCAGTGAAAAAGCTTCGTTCTATGGGAAGCGATATAAAGGAAGACGACGACCTTGGTGCAGATGATGAAACCTTGCTCACAAAAGATGAGGACAAGCCGGTCTTTGTAGAAAAATATCCTTCAAAGGTGAAGGCATTCTACATGAAGCGCTGTCCTGAAAACGAAAATCTCTCGCTTTGCTCTGATCTTCTCGCACCAGAGGGTTTTGGCGAGATCATAGGAGGCAGCCAGCGTGAAGATGATTACGATACTCTAATCAAGCGCCTTAAGGAATTTGAGCTGCCAAGGAAAGCGTTTGAGTGGTATCTTGATCTAAGAAAGTACGGTTCAGTTCCGCATGCAGGTTTCGGCTATGGTCTTGAGAGATTAGTGGGCTGGATCTGCGGCGTTCGCCACATCCGCGAAACAATACCGTTTCCCAGGTTGATCACCAGGCTTACACCCTAGTGTCAGCGTCAATTAGCGCAGGGCTTACATCCTCAAAGACACCTGGGGTTTTTATTGCTTTGCCATACACCACAACCAACCATACGCCTAAGAAGATAAAGGCCATACCTACCCAAGTATATGCATGTGGAATCACAGACATCACTGCCCAATCCAGAAACACTGCCAAGCCCACCTCTATGAAGATTGCAGATGCAGATGCAACTGCCCCAATCCTTCTTATCAACCAGTAATAGATGAGAAATGTTACCAACGATCCAAACACAGCCAGATAGAGCAGCGCGACAAGGGCCTTCCAATGCATAAGCCCATCTATAAATCTGTGGGGAGATTCAACCAGAAGGCCAAAGATGATAAGCAGCGGCGCCCCGACCAACAATTGGTAGAACACACATTTTTTTATAGAGATGTGGGCAGCATACTTTTTCAAATATACGGTCGTAAATGAATATATGAATACGCTCGCAAATATAGCCAAATCGCCTTTAAGGCTTGTGCCACCACCGGTTAGTTTGGGATAGAAGATGACGAAAACGCCGCTTAGGCCTATGACCACTCCCAAAAGTTTTGAGAGATTTAACTCCTCATCGCTTTTCATCAGATAGGAAATTGGAAATATAAGTAGAGGCAGCGTGCACATGAGAGTCGCGCCCATGGCTGAATTGGTATATTGCTGTCCCCAAAATACTAAACCATAGGGGAGGGCTATCATAAACACGCCCAGGATCAATATGGGCCAAATCTCATTTTTTTGAAGTTTTAGCGAAAATCCTTGTGCTTTGAGGACAAACCCCAAGATGACAAAAGCAATTGCAAACCGCACGCCTGCAAACAAAAACGGAGGAAGGTCCTCAAGGCCGATCTTCATCGCCAGCCAGGTGGACCCCCAAATGAGGCACATGATCGTATAGAGCACCGCTACCTTTGTTTTCATAATATTCGACCCAAGTAAGATACTCCGTCTTACTTGGGTTTTACTTGGGTTAGGGAAAAAATCACCAAAAATTGTTCATTTTAATCAAAAATCTCCGAAACAATTTCATTTTTCAGCCGATAATACTCTTAGGGGAAAATCGCATGAATGGGGAGCATGTAAAAGGAGCTTTAAGACATGTCTTATCTATATCGGATAAGCCAGATACCAGATTGTGTTGTGCATCAGGGAAACACCTCCCTGCGCGCATGGCTTGCCGATCTAAACGTCAAGGCCAACCGCGATCATACTGATGACTCCTTTACACAGGAAGACTTTAACTATGCCCGCACCCAACCCTGGGGCAGCGAGCTTAACCGATTCGGAGACTTCAACGCCTTTAGCAATCGCATCAACGAATACATCGAGAAATCGCTTACCTATGATGCGTGCAAACGTGCTGATTGCGAGACAAAAGGCGGATACATACTTGAGCAATATGATGGTGTATTGAGTTGCATCGAACCTCCAAAGCCGCCTCCTCCCAAGCTTACACCCCCTCGACGCAGACAACCCCAAAAAGGGCAGCCTCCAAAACCAGAAAAACCAAAAGAGACGCCGGTTTTAGATATTGGTGAGCTTAAGCTCCCTGCAAAACCATGGTGGTCGCAAGAGCGCTGGGCCGGCCAGCCCAAGCCCCTAGAAGAGCCACAGCAGTTAGCGCGCATTACCTCTGACCACTTTAAGGTAGACGATCCTCTGCCTGGCCTCATCAAGCAAATCAACGACCCTGATGGAAAGGTAGCAGCTTTTGTCGGCACGATTCTTTCAACAGCGCAGGCCTCTTCAAGCGGAATAAGCGGAAACATGGTGGACGTGGTCTTTGCCATCGACCACTCAGAGAGCATGATTCCAGCCGCCTCATTAGTAGTGCAAAGCGTCGATCAGATCATTGATAGTTTAACAAAGGCCGGAGCTAAAAAAATCCGATTTGGTCTCGTACTGTTCAACGGCATAGGTCGAATTCAAGTGGTGCCTTTGACCGAGATGAACCCTAAGAACAGAAGCAGTCTCATCCATATGTTGAGCAGCATTCATTTTAGCGGAGGAGTGGAACCCGTAGGCCTAGCAACTGCAAAGGCCGTTGGCCTTCTCGGTGCTAAGGACCATTCGCAACAGGTGATCGTTCTCACTGATGAGGACGGCCTCTATGATGATAAAACATATTCTTCTACACTGTCAGACGCCAAGGCAAAAGCCAGGCTGGAAGGCATCCCTGTAAACCTGTTTAACCTCGGCGGACAGCGTCCTCCCAAGATCAGCACTCAAACACAGGTGGCCCAAGTTGTAGACAACATACTGCCTGGGGCAGGGCTGCTCGTAGATCCTGTTTGGAAAATAAAACAAACTTACGCGCCGGGCAATGTTCCTAACGGATCGTATGTTGCGCCTCCTCAGCAATAAAGGAGATTTTCATGGGAGAAAGAATCAAACTTTTGGAAGCCTACTTTAACCAAGACCAGTTCTTGGATCGAGTGACAGGCAGCAACTGCCGTGTTGCCAAAGATGAGTCTGAAAAATTCATTGAAACCCATCTGGTCTGCGAGGACTACCAGATAGAATTGGGAACCGGTAAAAAGGACGAATACATTCCGGCTTTTAAGAGTCCGATAAAAGCCAATCGCAAAAAGCCTCAACCAGGAGATAGGGTTTTTTCCTCACCAGAACTCTATCTGGACGGGATCACAGCGGATGAAGGACTTGGAAATCCGCTCTCCCGGCAGAATAAATTAGACCCCATGGCCCCGTACATCGTGCGCTCAGCCCAAATAATAAAACCGCTGACGTCCGATAAACTGAGAGATCTCTGTTTGGAAAGACATTCCGAAAAAAAACCCAAAACCTTTGACGATATTGACGACCTGGCGAGTTGCCTCAGATCTGCTCGTGAGAACCCCCTCGATCACATTTGGCAACCCCAGCCTGAGGATCCAAAATTAGTCCACTTTGAAAACGACGAGTATGATGCGATCGATCCCCGCTATGTCGTCAGCGGAAGTCCTGGCTTAATTAATCCCGAAGCCTATAAATTACTAAAGCAAAGGCCGCAGCCACCTGCAATAATTGAAACGACCCTCTCGGATGACGATTCGTCAAGCAATACAGCACCTCTGCTTCCAGTCGCCAGCCCCGATGTGCTCATACATAGACTTCGCGATCTGGGGGTAGAGAAACGAGGCATACTGTTTGGCAAACTGTTAGATTCGCCTGACAGCGCCATCCACGATATCAAAGAAGATGATCGCGCCAAAGCGATCGCTTCGATAGAGACACGGGCCGAAGAATACATCGGACTGCTCAGAACCTCGCTCAAAAATTTTCCTGAAGATGCTCCAAAGGCCTTAGTCTCGCTCATCGACTTGATGCTTGAGAACAAAGGCCTCAATCGAGTCTTTGATTCCAATACTATCACAGCCGTTGGAAAACTCTTGAATGAGCGCCTCAAAGATCCAAATACGCTTAAGCCGCTTGTCGAATATGTAGTAGAGAACAGCAAAACAAAAAATTGGAAATGGGCATGGCGCCAAAGGTTAGATCTGCTGGTTCCTATGATGCACAATCTTCTGCTCGCAACAAATGATGCAGACAAAATTCCATCTATAGCTCACCTAGCTATGCTGGAAAAGGAACTACCCGACCTGAGAGGACCCGTCATGGTCGCTGCTGCGCACAGTAAAGATCTCGCGCCTGCAGATATCAACTGGATTAAAGAAACCTTCAGCAAGCTTGCCAAAAGCCCGATCACAAAAGATCGCATGTACGTGGCAGTTGCAGCCCCATTGGTTCTTAAGGAAAAGGCCGTTCTCTTCTTACTGCGTTTGATTGAAGACAATGCCGCATATTTCGAAATTAAACCTGGAACTGACGCGGTCACAGGGTTGCCTGGCATGATAGCCGTTGACCCCATGGAAGAGGTTCACCTGGCAGCATACCAAGCGCTCAGGCCCCTTATCAAGCCATGGCTTATGTCTGCACCAAATGAAACATTTAGAACCTTTAATGAAAAAGAAGTAAAAAAAGCATATAGGAAAGGATTGGATAGTTTATCCCCAATGGTCCAACTCTTGTGTGCCAAAACTTTGGTGGAAATAGGGGATCCACAAGTTGCCTCCATCCTCTATAAGAAACTCAAGGATTATGTAGATGATCCGTTTTATTCTGATGGCAAGAAAGTCGTTGCCGCGATACTCGATGATTCAATCATGATATCTGCATATGCCCAAAAGAAGCACACCGTGGAAACGCCTGTGGAATTTGAGATTCCACAAAACAATGCCAAAGCAACTGTGACATTAAAGTCCTTGGCGCTCTTTTCCATCGCAAAATTCGGAAAGCCGCAGGAATCACTACCAATGCTTCAGAAACTGCTCGTGGAGGAAAAGAATGAAACCGACTTGCTTCTAACCGCTCAGGCTTTAACAGCCCTTGGCGGCCGCAGTGCCGTGCCGCTGCTATTTGAAAGGCTAAAGCAGCCTGCTCCAGCAAGCCTTTTCGAATACACAATCATGGCAGTCAAGATGCTCAATGTGAAGAAAGCGGCTCCTATCGTCTATCAATTTCTTGTTCATAAAGATCTAAGTGTAAGGCGCGCCGCTCTGTTTACATTAAAATCGTTTGACAGCGAGACTATGCTCGAAGCCCTGATACGAGACAGCAAGCTCGAAAACACCAATACGCGTATGCTCATGACCGTATATCTTGGCACCTATGATGATGCGCGCGCAGCTAAACGGCTTCTTGAATTGGCAAAGGATCCTATTCAAAGGGTTCGAGATCAAGCGGTGAACTCGCTCTCGCTCATGAAGAATCAAGAGGCAAAGAAACTCATCGCCTCCACAGCTGAGAAGGATCCGGAGTTAAAGACAAGGCTTGCACCGATTATAGCTGGCTAATGAATGACTTGAAGGAGATTGCTTCGTCGTTTCACTCCTCGCAATGACACGCTGGTCACTGGTTACTGGTCACTGTTTTTAATCTTCTTATAAAAATATCCCTGGCTTATGCGCAGGTTTGCGATGGCGTCTTTGGCCTTGCCATCGGTGGCTTTGAGCGCCGCCTTGAACACAAGCGGCAAATAGTGTTCAATGGTCTTGCCGCGCGTGTATTGAAATGTTTCCTGATAAGATACGTTTGCCCTATCATCGAGCCCATACTCCTTTATGCGGCTGTAGAATGTAGTGGGCGCAATACCAAGCTCCTTGGCAGTGGGCCTAGCCTTAAACTCATTGGCCTCATAGCACTTGGCCATGATGATGCGCTCATAATCCTTCCATGACTTGCTCGTGTCATAAGCGTTTGCTTCATCGATCTTAACACCAGTGGGTCTTGCTTCTTCCTTTTTCTTCTCGGCTGATACGATGGGCGTAAGAGGCGCATGCACTCCTCGCGCTATGGGGTGGTTCCCAGGGATGTCCCCCACATCCACCACATCCCCTTCTACCAGTGCACAGCATACTTGAATGAGATTTTCTAGCTCGCGCACATTGCCTGGCCATGAATATGATAGAAAACGCCGCATGAGCCTGGGCGATGCTGAAAGCTTTCTGTCTCCTGCTGCCTTTGCAATAAATGTCTCTACCAAAAAAGGTATATCCTCTAGCCTCTCGCGCAGAGGCGGCACCTCGATCTTCATCTGGCAGATGCGATAATACAGATCCTCTCTAAATGAACCATCAGAGAGCATGCCCTCTATGTCACGATTTGAAGCTGCTATTACGCGCACATCTACCGGATGAGGATTTGTATCACCTATGCGAACGCACTCCCTCTCTTGCAACACACGAAGCAGCTTAACCTGAAGAGCCGGTTCCAACTCTCCTATTTCATCCAAAAATAGCGTGCCACCGCTGGCTTCCTCTATCAAACCCTTCTTATCGCGACCCGCGCCGGTAAACGCGCCAGCCTTGTAGCCAAAAAGTTCTGATTCGATGAGCGTAGCTGGTATGGCGCCACAGTTGATGGCGATGAACCTGCCCCTGTTGCGCTTGGAATGGTTTAAGTGCAAGGCTTTGGCGATGAGCTCTTTGCCTGTGCCGGATTCACCGCAGATGAATATAGAGATTTCAGTGTCTGCAATCTTGTCCAGCGTGCGAAGTATGCTTTGCATCTTTGGGCTTCTTCCTGCAATCGCCCCATAGTCAAACTTAAACTCCACAGGCGCTTGCCTGAGAAGCTCCTCATAGTGCTCGGCGCGTCTCGATACCTCGGCCAGCTCGCTCGATAAGAGCTCCTCCTTGTGTACGGATGTAGCCAAAAGCCGCGCGGTCTCTATAGCAAGGCCAACCTGATCGGTAAATGCATCCAAAAGTTCCATGTCTGCAGATGCAAATGCCCCCACCTGATAGCGGTTCTCTAAGTAAAGCGCACCGATCACCCTCCTGCGCGCCTTTACAGGAAAACATAGAATTGAACGAAGCCCATAGGAGCACACCGACTCCTCGCTTGCAAAGCGATCATCAGCCATCGCATCGTCGGTTCGAACCGGCTGCCCGCTCTCCAAAGCCTTTCTTGCGAGCGAACTGCTAAAGCTTACATCCTCCTCGCGGCCCTCCATGTTGCGCTGACATGATACTGATATCTCTCCCTTGTCGTCGATGAGCAGAATCGCCCCCGCCTCGGCTTTGGTAAGGTCCAAGGCATAATAGAGCACTGTCTTCAAAACGTAATCGAGATCGCTCTCCGCTGAGATGAGTTTGTTTATATCCAATATTCTTTGATAACGGTTGGCCTGCTCTACCTGGTGCGGCAGGGACGCTTTTATCTCCTCGCGCTCTGACTTTGAAATTGAAAAATCCTGCTTGAGCTTCTCGAGCATAGCGCGCTCGCTATCTCCAGTAGCCAGCGGGCCAAGCATGCCTAAGAGATCTGAGAGCTCGCCTTCCCTTTTTTGCGCATGTGCGACCTCAGCGAGCGTCGCCAATATCCAAAACCGCTGGGATGCTGCTTGCGAAACCTTTGATGCTATGCCCCTTGCCTCTTCAAGCTTTGCTCGCGCCTCGTCAAATTGACCCGCATTTTTGGAAATATCGCCAAGCTCCAAAAGCCCTCTTGAGAGCGCTGTCTGGTCCGCGGCTGTCTTTACCGCAAGGGTTCTGAGATACTCCACCGCAGGCACAAGGTGATCGAGAGCTGCTTCTTGGGCACCGCGCTTTGCTTCGACCACGCCCATGTTGATGGCTATGGCAGCTCCACCTCTTAGATCGCCAGTCCGTTCGTGAAGCGCAATGCCACGTTCATAAAACGATAGGCTCTGATCAAAATCGCCACTGATCTGATATGTATTGCCAAGCCCATTATAGGCACGGATCAAAAGTTCGGTATTGTGCGAGCTGCGACAGACCTCGATGCATTGCTTATACGCATCGATCGCGCCATCATAATTTGCTCGAGCAGACTCGAGCTGTGCGATGTTGTAATGGGCGCGGCCTATCAGCAGATCATCTCCAAACTTAAGCGCGCGCTCCAAGTCCTGTCTAAAAATCCTATCAGCTCCATCTGCATCGCCCTGCGCCAGCAGCACCATTCCAAGATCGTTATTGGTCACGCGCTCTGCCTCATCTGGCGTAAGATGCGTGACCCCATCCCTCGTATCCGTGAATATACACTTTGCTTCATCCAGATGACCTTCCAAAAATTTTATGCTTCCTAAAAAGTTCTCTATGGTGAGTTTAAGCCTTCCATCACCGCCAGACTGATTCATGGCACTGCGGGCATCGTGAAATGCTGCTCGCGCACGATCAAACTCCTGAATCTTGATGTACGTGCCGCCCAAACGAGTTAACACCTCAGCACGCCAGCGCGCCATGGCTTCGGTTCCAGCGCATGCGGAGATTAGAGCTTCTACAGCAGAGAAATGTTCGGTAGCTGCTGTGTAGTCGTGGCTTATGAGATATGCCTCGCCGAGCTTCATCTGAACCTCGGCCCTCTTTTCAACATCGTCAGAACTCACATGCGCCAGCGCTCTGTTTATGTAGCTCGCTGCCTTCTCACCCCTGCCTGACATCAGCGCCTTTTCGCCTAGCGTAAAAGCTGCATCAAATGCATCGCCTTTGTCTGAACCAAGACTCATATGTTCGAGTATTTCATCTGATACTGCGCCAGCTTTCTTGAGCGCGCTCGCTATGCTATCGTGTATGTTTTCACGATGTAGCTCAGGCATGTTCTCGTATAGCGCTTGACCGAGAAGCGAATTATGAAAGCGCACGGCAAATCCTTCTGATCGATCCAATATGCCGCGTGAGAGAAGATCCATGACCGTCTGTCCTGAATCGGGCACGCCAGCATATCCACCCAGCTCTGCTGCGCTCACAGGATGATTTATTGCGGAAAGGGTTTTCAACAAAGACCTTGCCTCATCTGAAAGGCCGCGCGTGCGTTCCAACAGAAGATCTCCCACAGTTTTGGGAATCGCTGCCTTTGAAAAATCCACACCCATGTCTTCAAATATGGCGGCATTCCACCTGCCCTTCTCGTCAAACAGCCCTCCGCCCTCGATTAGAGATTTTAAAAGCTCGGTCAGAAACAGCGGGTTTCCTTCGGTGCGCTCAAATAGGCCAGAGAGCAAAAGCTCAGGCGGTCTTTCAAGACCTGTGAGCGAGACGATGTATTCTGACATCTCCTCGCTATTGAAAGCCCTCACATCGATATGGATCGGAACCAAGGCTTCGATCGACATGCGCGTTGCCTCGTCCTCTATCGGCCGCATAGCCAAACAAATCCACACCGACGACTCAGCTCGCACACGGCGCGCCTTTGACAAAAGCGCCAAGAGCTTGGCCCTTGTTACCTCATCGCGCAGCACATCCTGAGCATCGTCTAGCATAAACGCGACAAGACCTTTGCCTTCATTCAAATGCGAAGATAGCTCATCGCACCACGACGAAAACACATCGGGCTCCTGCGCACTGGCCCATGATATTCTTATGTCCTTAAGCTGGGATCGATATTTAAGTTCTTTAAGAAGCCTTGTCTTGCCTGTGCCTGTTGCACCGCGAACAATGCAGCCGCTTGAAGCACCGATGTTCTTTCTAAGGCGCACAAGATCCATCTCTAAAAAATCGATCTCCTCATTTCTGCCTACGAACCTGCTCTCATCTGGCAGGTATGACAGAAGCGTTTCCCTGGTCTCAAGCGGATACTCGCTTCCGCTCAGACGGTTTATCTCCCTTATGGCAGAAGCTGCAGAGGCAAACCGGTTTGCTGGATTTTTTTCCAAAAGCCTCATCACCACCTGGTCAAGCCAGGCTGGTACTGTAGAGACGATGTGCGAGGGCAAAGGAGGAATGAACTTGAGCTGGCGAGAAAGTGTCTCTTCGTTTGTTTTGCCACGGAAGGGATTCTTATGCGTTATGGCCATATACCATAGCACGCCCAAGGAATAGAGATCTGCACGGGCATCTGCATGCTCGCGCGCTACGATCTCTGGCGCCATGTAGGTAGGAGTGCCGATGAGTCTGCCTCTAGGATCGATGCCAGCTAAGCCAAAGTCTATTATCTTGATCAAAGGCTTATCACCCTCTATCACGAGTAAGTTGGCTGCTTTTATATCAAAGTGATATATGCGATATGAATGCAGATAAGCCAGCGCCCTTAGCGCCTGCACAAAGAGATCTGTTATCTTTTCTAACTCAATGCCCTTCGTAGCCTTTATGAGATCGCGCCCATCTATGATCTCAGATGTGTAGTAGTAGCGCTCGAGTTCCTCATCAAAACCAAAATCAAGAATAGAGGCGATGTTTGGATGTCGCATATCCTTGAGTATGGAGAACTCGTTTTTGAACTCCGCAAGCGCCGGCTTTTTTAGAGAAGCAAAATCACCCTTGAGCAGCTTAAGCGCGCACCTGCCCTTTGGCCCTTCCACAAGATAAACGTCACTAAACCCCCCTCCACCAAGGGGTTTGATAACACGGTATTTGTTATCGATCCTTCGTATGAGACCAAACATGATTTGCCTCTGAATCAATAGCTATATCTGTTTGTACAATTATGTTATCATAATTCATGCGAAGTGAATGAATATATTTTGCATTATGATCAATATATTGAACAGTGTTTATTATAGACAATATGTTTGATTTATACGCTTTATTTTAGCTATATATATTGGACATGTTTTGCAATCTATTGATATTTAAGCATAAAATAACAGTCTGGTGTTGGCACCATCTTTGCTCTTATATATAGCTGGAACAGCATTTTTGATAAGTTGGACAAGGAGGCGAGGACTATGAACATAACAAGATATATAACCATTGGAGCCATTCTGATCATGGCATTTGTGTGGGCTGGATGCGGATCGACCTCTGCGCCGCCTGTAGACCTGCCGGCACCCATCACCGGACGAGTCGATGTCTCAGCACCTGATGCAGATGGCAATGTCACGATTACAGGCTCTGAGGGTGCTGTTACCGGCGATAACATTGTGATGGTGGTAAACGAGAACGTGGCCGGAGCTGTAACGCAACAGATCATGGACATGCTTATTTCCAATGCATATGCAGGTGATCTCCCCTCCATATGCAGCGAACCAGGTCATGCGTGTACGATGTCGGCATCGGATGGTTCCTTCACCCTTATTATTGCAGCATCTGTTGGAGATTCGCTCGTAATCGGCCTGATCGATGAAAGTGGCGCATTCATCAGCGAATTGCTGCGCACTGATGTGCCACAGTCCGGCGAACCAGAGCCAGGCACAAACTGCAGCACCGAAGGAGTAAGCGGTGCAGTAGTCGATATAAAGATCATCCCGTCCAGCGGCACGCCTGTCATGTTAAAACAGGGAAGCGCTACCACCACCAATCAGCTCGTGATAGGGGCAACAAGCCCAACCACCGTAGCGATAAGCGGATGCCACGCACATTCGCTTGATATCTATTATACAGCGATGGGCAATATGATTGCTGTCACAAGCAAGGACGACAAGATCCTGTGGGCTGCAAGAATAGTCAGTGATCAAGTAAAGGATAGCCGACACTTCAGTCTCAGCTACGAACCCATGCACATAGCATATGTTGATCTGCCAACCCAGCCCATCGTTGCTCTTGATGTGGGAAGTACCGTGAAGCTTGCAAAAGTCTCCACTTCAGATGGAACGATAAGCAATGAGATGTCGCTGTATCAAGGCGGCACCACTTTGGTCTCAGGGCTTACGCGCTCTACAGCGCTCGATATCTATTATATGGGCAGCACCTATGGCCACTATCTTGGCCTCTTGATCACAGACACCGGAAATAACACTAACTCTTATATAACCCTGTTTCAGGCAGACGGCCTTGTTCATAAGGCTACCTTCAGCCGCACTGAAATTAACAACGCCAATCTTCCTCCTTTTGCTGAAAGTTTTGTAAACGGCATTATCTATAAGGTAGGAACAAATCCTGTCATGGCTTTGGCATTATTAGACTCTGGTGGCGCAGTAAACTATTTGCGCCGATATGGGATAGAGGTTGCTCCAGCCAAAGCACTATACTACGACCAAGACTTAGAGAACTACACCACCCTTTCTCAGCCAATGCGCGAGTTTGAACTCCCATGGGCGTCAGGTACAATGCAAAACATCGTGCTCTCAGAGTCCATGATAGGTGAGCCTAGGGCAATTATGTCCGATGCTAATGGAAACCTTCTCGAGCAGTTTCTAGGAAGTGGTCTCCCTATCCAGCCTGTCTCTGTGTGGACCAGTGGACACGACATCGTAGCAATTGATCTGTGCGATGAGCTCATGAAACTCTTTGGTGCAGATGCAACTGATGAAACTATACTGGATAGAAGTGAAGCGATAGACTGGCTGTAATTAGTGACCAGTAACCAGTGACCAGTGATCAATTACTTGTTAGAAGAATGAACGTCATTCCCCAAGTAAGACACGAAGATAAGGTCATGCTAGTCGTCGATAAGCCGGCTGGCATGCCTGCGGCATCTCTTAAAAAGGGCGAGGCTGGCACTGTAGCAGCGTGGCTTCTTAAGCAATATCTCGCTCAGGCAAAACTCCCCAAGGGAAACTTAGAAGCTGGTCTTGTAAATCGGCTGGATAACGAAACCTCGGGCATACTTGTGGCTGCCAAGACCCTCGAAGCTTATGAAAACTTACGAGAACAGTTTAAAAAAGGATCTGCACACAAAGAATATCTAGCCTTGGTGATAGGATATCCTCCTAAGCAAGGGACGATAGATATTTCTATCGCACATCATCCCAAAAAGAAGAAAAAGATGGTGGTGTGCGATTCAGGAAGGCCTGCATCAACTTCGTTTTCATTGTTGAAAAAATTCCATTTCAAAACTTTTGAATATGCCCTGCTGTCTATTACGATCAAAACAGGGGTGCGCCATCAGATTCGCGTTCATCTTGCGCATATAGGTCATCCAATTGCGGGTGATAAGCTATATCAAAATCCCAAAAAACGCGCTGCTGATCCATTGGAGCTCAAGAGACACTTTCTTCACAGCTCTAAACTCACTATTTTTCATCCAACAACGGGCAAAGAGATGACATTCGAGTCACCACTACCAGCTGAGCTTACTGAAGTATTAGCAAAGCTAAAGGAAGCATAAATAAGACAAATGATTGTCATTGCGGTCGTAGCGAAGCAATCTCCTATACCAACGGGGATTGCCACGCCCGCTACCGCGGGCTCGCAATGACATTTCTTTCTCGCGTTGCTTGCGTTGCTGGCGTTTCTCGCTACTTTCTCTTCATTGACACCCCTCTCCATTCCCAATATATGAATCCAATGCGTTTATTAATTACATTCGCATTGGCAGCTGTGCTCTTCTCTGCCACGTCCTTAGCACAAAGCGATTATGGCAGGCTTTATCTCGACAACTTCTCCTCATCAAAAACAGGAAACTTTCCACGAAAATGGAGAACATGGCCCCTGCAGAGGGATGAAGCATCAAAGGTCTATAAGGTGGCCGAAGAGAACGGCAAGCGGTTCATCAAGGCTTACGATGCATGGGATGAATCACAGCAGATATTCTTTAACTTCAATTGGGAAATTGAAAAACGCCCGATGTTATCGTGGAACTGGAGAGCTACAACGCTTCCTGCTGGTGCAGCTGAGTCAAACGACAATACCAACGATAGCGCATGCGGCGTATACGCAGTCATTGGGCAATACAGGGGAAAAGCAATAAAATATGTATGGAGCACAACGCTTGCACCAGGCACGGTCGTTACCCGTCGCGATGGCAAGCTCAAGATAAAAGTGCTCGATAGCGGCAGCTCAAAGGTTGGCAGTTGGGTCGCGCACAAGGTGAACGTCTTAAAGGATTACCAAGATCTCTTTGGCGAGCCGCTCGACAAAAATCCATCTGGCATTGGTCTTCTCACTGACGGCAATGCGGTTCACAAGCCAGCTGGCTGTGACTATAAAAACTTTGCAATCTCGGGGAGCTCACCATGAAAATTCGATCCGTTGCATTTACAGCTCTTATCGCAGCCTTTGTGGTATCGATTCCACTTCTCTCTTATGGAAAAACAGATACCACGGCTTTGCGCCCTGATGCAGTACCTCAAAACATAGTAGAGTTGCTTAAGGCAGGCAAATTAAAAGAAGCCATCCTTACGATGCGCGAGGAGACTGCGAATCCAAAGATCAATTATCTCATGCGATGTGCAAATGAAATAGTGTTTTTTGAGATGCAAAAAAAGCCATCGCAATCCATGGCGCACGAGATCTACCAAAACGTAGCCATTGCCTATCACAATCTATTTCTCTTTCTAAAATCGAGGGACATAGTTCAAGAGGAATTTTTTAAACAAGCTGAGCATTTTTATAATAAAGCAAAGAAATCGGGCACATATTTACACAAAGCTGACTGTGATGTGCTGAGCGCAGCGCTCATCGCATCAGGCGGTGATGTAAAAAAAGCAAAGAAGAAGTTTAGCAAAATAGATGATCTGATGCTTCGGGGCGACTATAATTCTATGGAATATCTTGCCACATACTATGCTGCTGTGGGCGATGTAGACAACGCCCTCAAAACTTTAGAAGCTGCCTACAGCCTTAGCCCGCAAAGCATGTTGGCATGGATTAATGTAGGTGATGATTTTCACAGCATTGAAACTGATTCGCGCTTTATAGCCATGATTGACTCGTGGAAGAAAGACTCAAAGAAAACTGCTCCTACCCTCTCTGTGCCAAAGCGCTCTGATCCTCATCTCAATATGATTGGAAATACAGATCTCAACGCGCCTGTCGGAATGTCAAAACGCGCCAAGAGACAGCACATAGCAAACCAGAAACAAAAGAAACACTAGAAAATCCTTATCTGCATGCGGCGAGAAACGCGAGACACGCGAGAAATGCAAGAAACGTTGCTGGCGTTTCTCGCAGTTTTTGTTTAGGTATTTGATATTATATATTAGGGATTCCTTTGAGATTCGATATTCAGATTTGTAGTTCAATCCCCATCATCCCCTATTGCCTCTACCGGGCAGGACTCTTTGGCCTCTGCACACTGCAGTTCTTCATCCTCGGTTTCAGGCTGCTTTTGCACATATGCGTAACCGGCTTCTTCCTGATGGCCAAAATTCACAGGCGCTATGTCGCGACAGAGGTTGCAGTCTATACATTGTGTATCAACATAATAGCGTCCCTCTACGTTCTCTAAAACTTTGTCATCGAAATTTGCCATGTCAAGCCTCCTTAGTAGATCTTTGGCGCAAATATAAGCAGCCTCCTGCTATGTCAAGCGCAATTAGACCGAATCAGCGAACGGGCATAACTCCCTAACAGTGCAGCTTGCGCATGATGGATTTCTGGCAAAGCAACAGCGCCTGCCATGCCACACGATGCATGTGGAATAATCAGTCCATAAATGCTTAGGCACTATTGCCGAAAGATCCTCCTCTACCTTATCCGGCTTTTTGTTTTTCGTAAGACCCAATCTCTCTGACACTCTTAACACATGCGTATCGCATATTATTGCCGGCTTATCAAAAGCGTGACCACGAACCAGATTGGCAGTCTTTCTTCCCACCCCCGCAAGCTTTGTTAGATCATCCATATCTTCAGGAACCCTGCCTCCATATTCCATGGCAAGCTGGGTGCAACAGTTTTGTATGGAGCGGGCCTTGTTTTTATAAAAACCCGTTGGCCTGATCATGCGTTCAAGCTCAGAGGTAGAAGCCTTTGCATATGCCTTAGCTGAAGGATACTTTTTGAAAAGCGCTGGCGTGATCTCATTTACCTTGGCATCAGTGCACTGTGCTGAGAGTATGGATGCAACCAAAAGCTCAAGGGGTGTTTTAAAATCAAGCTCCACTTTTGCATCGGGATAAGCCTTCTTGAGCTTCCTTATTATCTCCGGCACCCGCTCAACTGGTGAGCCGAGCTTTACCCCCTTGGCCATGACATGCCTCCGACTTAAGATTTTTCATCGAATCGAAACGATAGAGAATAAACTCCATCCTCAAATATGCTCTTGACCAGATAGCCGCTTGCATGAAACACGCTCATCATCTGTTTGTTGTCGTGTAGAACAGATGCAACAAATCCTTCTATGCCACGACTTCCAGCAATATCAATTAGACTTGCGAGCAATGCTCTGCCCATTCCGCGATTCTGCCATTCATCACGAATCATGAACGCTACCTCAGCCATCCTCTCTTCTTTAGAGCCACGCATGTAGCGTCCGATCCCCACTATCTTCTCGCCCGCTGCATCTTCCACCGTAGCCACCAGCGCCATATCCTTGTCATAATCGATGCTCACCATAGGCATGGCCCTGGCATGCGGCATAGATTGAACTGGTTGAAAAAAGCGGTGATAGACGCTCTCTGCTGAAAGTGAATAGAAAAAATCCCTCATTGCATCCTCGTCTGTCATCTTTACTGGCCTAAAAAACACCTGAGTTCCATCTGCTATGACCCTACAGTGCGCAAGCTCTTCCGGATACGGCTGCGCTACCGTGATATCAGCCTGATCCTCATAAACGTATTTCATCTCCTTTGCCTGCTTTAGCAGTTCTGCGCGAAATCTTGGGTGAGCGATGTTTATTAGTTCCATCGCGCGCTCGCGAATATTCTTTCCGTGTAAATCAGCTGCTCCGTATTCGGTAATAACATAATGCACATCTCCGCGAGTCGTTACGACTCCTGCTCCAGGGCTAAGCGTTGGAACTATGCGCGACACTGTGCCATCCTTTGCAGTGGATTTCATAGCGATGATGGGCTTTCCGCCTGGAGAGCGCGCCGCGCCCCTTATGAAATCGAGCTGACCGCCTATGCCGCTATAGAATCTATGGCCTAAAGAATCCGCGCAGACCTGACCTGTAAGATCCACTTCGAGCGCTACATTGATGGCTATCATCTTTGGCTGGTGGCCTATCACAAATGGATCGTTTATGTATTCAGATGGATGAAGCTCGATAGCAGGATTTTTATCTACGAATTTATAAAGGCGTTCAGTTCCCATCAAAAAGGACGCCACAACTTTACCACGATCCAGAATCTTTCTCGATCCGTTCACCACGCCGGATTGGATGAGATCGATTAACTGATCTGTAAACATCTCGGTGTGTATTCCCAAATCCTTTTTGTCGCGCAGGAATTCGAGTATGGATTGAGGAATAGCGCCTATGCCCACCTCGATGGTAGAACCATCTTCAATGAGCGATGCTACGTTTCTACCGATTCTGCGGATCTCGTCGTCCACCTCTACCGGATGATATTCCAAAAGTTTGCGATCTGACTCTACAAAGAAATCAATGTAGTCTGCCAAAATCTTCGAGCCACCATTTGTCCACGGCATGTTCGGGTTGACCTCGGCGATGACCAGGTTTGCGTTCTCAGTTGCGCTCTTCACTATATCCACAGAAATACCAAGGCTCACCCATCCGTCAGGAGATGGAGGGGTTACCTGTATGAGCGCGACATCCAAAGGCGTGCGGCCTGATTCAAAGAGCTTTGGTATGTCAGACAAAAATACCGGAGTATAATCGCCAAGCCCTTGCCATACTGCTTCGCGCACGTTTTCGCTTATGAAAAAACTGTTAAAGCGAAATCGGTCCGAGAGCTTCTGGCTGGCATAGGGCGCAACTCCCATGGTCAACAGATGATAGATCTCTGCATCTGAAACGCCCTGCCGCTCGGCAGACAGCGCCTCGACCAGAAGTTGTGGAGCAGCGCAGCCAGTGCCGACAAATATCTTGTCGCCAGGCTTTATATGGCCAAGCGCCTCTTGTGCTGACACAACCTTGTTTCCATAATGGCTCTTCCAGTTATAAGCTGCCATAAAAACTCCTTATCCAAACTCTCGCTATAGGATTTTCATCCTGGCATCCACCACAACAGCTCGCGCATGTTCGCTGCTTACCTTCAGTGGATTGATGTCCATCTGTTCGATCGCAGGAAAATCCATGGCCAGCTGCGAGATGCGCTGAATGCATTCGGCAACCAGTTGCATGTCCACAGATTTTTCGCCGCGCACGCCTTTGAGCAGATTATATGTCTTTGTTCCCATCAGCATCTGTATGGCGTCGTCAGCTGTTATAGGAGCCAGCTGAAAAGATACGTCCCTTAACACCTCGACATACACTCCGCCCAAACCGAACATGAGCATTGGTCCAAACTGGGGATCGCGCGTCATGCCCACGATGATCTCACGGCCGTCAGCTACCATCTCCTGAATCAGAACTCCCTGAAGCCTGGCATCTGGCATTAAATTTCTGATGCGAGATATCATCAGCTCATATGCATCCCTCACTTCAGACGGGCCTGAAAGCCCAAGTTTCACGCCACCCACATCTGACTTATGGATGACGTCAGGAGATACGATCTTCATTACAACCGGATAACCGATGATGCTGGCTGCGTTCACAGCATCCTCTGCACTGAAAGAAAGAGTAGCTTGTGGAACTGTAAAACCATACGCCGCTAGTATTGCCTTTGAATCCTGTTCAGAGATATTAAGCTGCCTGCGTTTGCGGCTTAAGCTTATGACCCTGTTCACCTTAGTCGTGTTCACAGAAAAACGCTTGATCACGCGCTTGGGTTTTTCGCGCCAAATCTTATATTCGGCCATCATCCTAAGCGCTTCCACCGCGCGCTCTGGAGTGGCATAGTGCGGGATGCGGTTTGTCTGAAGGAACTCTATTCCCCTGGCAACCTGATCTGCGCCCATGAACGATGCCATAACAGGCTTGTCGGACTTTGATGCTGCACTCACAATAGCGTGCGCAGCCTCTTTAGCATCCACCATGGCTTGTGGCGTTAAGAGCACAATTGCAGCATCTACTTGATCATCAGACAGCACAGCTTCCAAAGCAGAGCCGTAAACCGAAGCCTTTGCATCCCCCAGTATATCGACGGGATTATTGACGTTTGCAGCAGAAGGCAAAAAGGATTTGAGTTTTTCCTTTGTGCCAGAAGAAAGCTGTGCAAAACAAAGACCTGCATTTTCAACAGCATCTGCAGCCATGATGCCTGGCCCGCCGGCGTTTGTTACAACAACAACGCACTTGCCGCGTGGGAGCGGCTGATATGAAAACGCAGTTGCATAATCAAACAGCGCTTCAAGCGAATGGGCCTGCAATATGCCGCTTGAACGAAACGCGCATTCATATGCAATGCGCGCGCCTGCCATGCTTCCTGTGTGCGATGACGCAGCAGCGACTCCCGCCTCTGTTGTGCCCGCTTTTATTAATATGACCGGCTTTGTCCTCGTTACCCTTTCAGCGGTTCTCATGAAATGAGGACCGTGGGAGATGTCTTCAAGATAGCCGACTATGACTTTCGTATACTCATCGCTGCCAAGCGTTTCGATCAGCGCTTCTTCGTCAATGTCCATCTTATTGCCTATGCTTATGAGCTTTGAAAAACCGATGTGATGGCATTGTGCCCAATCCAATATTGCAGTGCATAAAGCGCCTGACTGCGAAAGCACTGCGATGTCACCTTCATCAGGAAAATTAGCTGCAAACGAAGCATCGAGTTTGTTTTTTGTATTGATAAGGCCTAAGCAGTTAGGCCCCAGCACCCGCACGCCGCTTGTCATTGCTGCATTGTAGAGGCGCTGTTCTAGACTCTTGCCTTCCTCGCCCACTTCTTTGAAGCCCGCTGATATGACGATGGCTGCACCTATTTGCTTGCGTCCGCACTCTTCTATTACATCTGGCACTGCCTTTGCAGGAATTGCAATCACCGCAAGATCAACTCCTTCAGGCAAGGAAGCGATATCCTTATAACAGGCAAGGGCAAGGATCTTATCAACATGTGGGTTTACAAGATATATCGGCCCTTCAAAACCATGCTCGATCAAATTCTTTACGAGTGAATAGCCAACCTTTCCCTCTTTATGTGATGCGCCGATAACGGCTACAGCGCGCGGCGAGAACAGCTTCTTAAGCACCTGACACCTCCGTTCCTTTTTTTACTTTTTCTTTAGATAACTCAAAAGCCCTTTTGCATCCAAGCAATTGAGGACATCTTGTTTTTCAAGCCAGCCCTTTCTGGCCACGCTAACTCCATATGCAGCACAATCGATCTCATCTACAGAATGTGCATCAGGACCGATGGCAATCTTTGCACCACGCTCCTTTGCATATTTGCACCAGTGCCAATCCAGATCCAGCCTTTGCGGATGAGCGTTTATTTCAAGGGCTACCTTGTGTTTTATCGCTGTATCGATAACGCGCTTTAAGTCCACCGCATATCCATCGCGGGCGAGCAAGAGCCTTCCTGTGGGATGCGCAAAGATGTGAACATGAGGGTTGGAGATGCCCTTTATGATTCTCTCGGTCATCTCCTTTTCATTCATGTTAAAGCGCGAGTGGATAGCTGCGATCACTACATCGAATGTGGCAAGAAGATCGTCATCATAATCGAGCGCGCCATCAGCCAGGATATCTATTTCAATCCCCTTGAGTATGCAAAAGCCTTTGAGCTTTGCGTTTAGCTTATCAACTTCCTTGTGCTGCTTTTTTACATCAGCAGGCTTCATGCCCCCGGCAACGGTCACTGCCTGGCTGTGATCAGCCAGCACCATATAGGAGTAACCGCGCTCTTTGGCACTAAGCGCCATCTGCTCTATTGAATTCTGGCCATCAGAATATGTGGAGTGCACGTGAAAGACTCCAAGCAAATCTTCTTGTTTGATGAGTTTTGGAAGCTTATGTTTTTGAGCAGCCTGAATCTCGCCCATGTTTTCGCGAAGCTCAGGCGGTATAAAATCCATGCCCAAAGCTTTGAACAGCTCTGCTTCATCCTTGCAGTTCAGGGATTTTTTAGAGCTTCCTTTGAAGAGTCCGTATTCATTCAACTTGAGACCACGGCTTTTTGCCACGCTGCGCATCTCTATGTTATGCTCCTTGGAGCCGGTAAAGTAGTGAAGCGCAAACGGGTACTGATCGTCAGTAACAACCCTGAGGTCGCACTGGATGCCGGAGTTTAGCATCACTTCTGATTTGGTCTTTCCGTGCTGTATTACGCTTTCCACATCGCGCATCGAAACAAATCGCTTCATGACTTGTTCTGGCTTTTTGGTAGATACCAAGACATCTATGTCCTTGACGATTTCCTTGCACCGGCGAATGGAACCAGCAACGTCAGATCTTATGATCTCAGGCCATCTGCTAACTTCTTTATAAACTTTGAGCGACTCTGCATATGCTTCATCAAACCTGCGCTTTCCTGCAAAGCGCTTTAGCATCTCAATACCAGCAAGAATCTTTTCCTCGCTCTTTGCGCCAAAGCCAGGTTCTTTTACAAGAGCATGCCTTGTGCAGAAGAGCTCTAACACTCCGATACTTTTGATTTCTAATTCCTTCCATAAGTAATGCACCTTCTTGGGTCCAAGGCCTGGTATGGCAAGCATTTGCTTTACGCCATCAGGCACATCGCGCAACATCTTTTCGTACTCCTTAATCTTTCCGGTGCGCAAAAGCTCGGCTATGTGGTCAGCCAGGTTGCGGCCTATGCCTTTTATATTTATCAGCTCGTCTTTGTTTACGAGTTCATTAAGATCTTCAGCAAGCCCCTCTATGGTGCGCGCGGCATTTGCATATGCGCGCACCTTAAACGGATTTTCACCGTTCAGCTCAAGAGTCTGCGCTATTTCTGCTAAAACTGCTGCAACTTGATCTTTATCCATGTAATAATCCCAATCTAATTTCCAATTTCTAATATCTAATTTCGTCTTTACGCGGCAAAAAATAAAAGCGAAATTGGATATTAGAAATTAGATTTACAATTGGTTGCCTCACTTATGATACGGCTCTCCCTTTAATATCGTACATGCCCTATATAGCTGCTCAAGTATGATAGCCTGTACCAGTTCATGCGGAAAAGTCATACCTGATAAGCTTAGCCTATAATCTGCTCGCTTGAGCACATCATTAGTAAAACCTTCTGGTCCACCAATAGCAAAAACCAATCTTTTTGTTCCCCGCATCTGATGCTTTGAGATAAATCCAGAAAGCGCTTCAGAATTCAGTTGATCTCCACGCTCATCCAAGGCCACAAAATGATCGCTGCTCTCAAGCCTTTCTAACAGCTGCGCCTCATCCTTACACTCTTTGATTTCAAACGGAATATAATGGTTAAGTCTTTTAGCATAATCTGCGCAAATAGCAGCCACTGCTTTTGATTTTATCTTTCCAATGGGTAAGAGTAAGATCTTCATAGGAGATTACTTCGGTCGTTCCTCCCTCGCAATGACATCCTGATCACTGGTTACTGATTACTGGTTACTGATTACTGATTTCAGACCATCTCCTTCACAGCTTTAACCAATTTATTTATTCCTTGCCACACTTCCCCTATCGACGTCGCAGTCATGTATGCAGGTGTTGTTGCGATCTTGTTTTCTTGATCCACAACACAATCAGACGGCTCGCAATTTTTGTGCTTATGGCCCATCTCTTCAATGGCTCGCGCTACATCGGCATCTGTGCCGCATGTGAGGGTCGCCGCTATTTTGGCTTTTTGCAAAGCGCGCGCAATAGTTGCGGGCGCTATGCATATTCCACCTATGGGTTTTTTCGCCCTGGCCATATCCACTATTATTCGCGACACATCTGGAAGCACGCTACAATCAATGCCATCTATCAGGAATGTGGAGAGATTAAGCGCCGCGCCCTGCCCTCCTGGAATGATAAGGGCATCCAGTTCATTTGCAGAAGCCGAGGTCAAATCCCTAATATTGCCCCTTGCTATGCGCGCTGATTCTACGATCATGTTGCGTGTATCCTTTACATTCTCGCCAGTCATATGATCGCGCACAAAGCGGGTATTTCCTGATGGCGCAAAGCATATGCTTTCTGCTCCAGCCTGATCTATGGCCAGAAGCGTAAATGTGGCCTCATGCACCTCTGAACCGTCTCGGTGCCCACAGCCACACAGAAGCACTCCGATACGCTTCTTTTCTTTTGCCATGGCGATTCCCCCTTTAGGGATGATTTGTAGACCGTTATGGCAAGCAACGCAAGCAAAGCAAGCAACGCAAGCAACGCAAGCAACGTGACAAACGCGAAACCAACCAGAAAGGCAAGAAAGGTTGTGGGCAGACTTTTCTCACGTTTCTCGCGTGTCTCGCGTTGCTGGCGTTTCTCGCTTTTTTGGAGCTCTATAGCCCTTGCCCTAAGCACGATATTGTTCTAATGGCAGCAGTATGCGCTTTGCCAACGTTGCCATACCCTCGCCAGTCCGCACCTTGTTCACGTATGCTGTGCCTGAGAACCTAGACCTTAGGCCAGGAATGCGCGTAGCAGTGCCTTTTAGAAAAAGGCCTACAATAGGTATTGCGTTTGAACTCACAGACAAGATGCCGGATGGGCTTGATAAAAAGGGTTTACATAATATCGAAGCAGTCCTGGATGAAACGCCGTCTTTTTCTGCCCACATGATTTCGCTTCTTCGCTGGATGTCAGCCTATTACTGCACGCCCATTGGAGACGTGGTGCGCGCAGCACTGCCTGCGCGCCTTCTTAAAACACAAGCTCCAAAGACAACCCGACCTAGCGATCCGCCAGAGATCAAGCCGTTTTACGAAAATCAAATCACGTTAAATGACGATCAACAAAACGCTTTGGATGTGCTTTTAAAATCAACAGGCCAAAACCTTTCTTCTGTTCATTTGCTATACGGAGTAACGGGCAGTGGAAAAACAGAAGTCTATTTGCGACTCTTTGCTGAGCTTGCCAAAAACAAAAAACAAGGATTGTTGCTCGTTCCTGAAATAGGACTTACATCACAGCTTACAGGCAGGGCAGCTGCAAAGTTTAAAGACCGCGTAGCAGTTTACCACTCTGGACTCACAGATGCCCAGCGCCATGCGCAATGGTTGCGCATGAAAAAAGCTGATGTCGATGTTGTAATAGGAACGCGTTCGGCACTCTTTGCTCCGCTGCCTAACCTCGGCGCAATAGTGGTGGATGAGGAACACGACAGCTCTTACAAGCAGGATGAAGGTTTTTCATACCACGGCCGGGATGCAGCGGTCATGCGCGCTCATATAGAAAACATCCCTGTTGTTTTGGGAAGTGCAACGCCTTCGCTTGAGAGCATGTCTAATGTTAAGCGCGGCAAATATGAACTCATTCATCTGCCTTTGCGCACAGGCTCATCGACGTTGCCCTCAGTTGAAATCGTGGATATGCGGAATGTGCACAGGGACCCTGCCAAAACCAAGCATGGACTTAGCTCGCTGTCTCCAGCCCTGTTTGACGCCATCGATGATACGCTTGCACATAAGGAGCAGACGCTTTTGTTTATCGGCCGCAGGGGATTTAGCGCTGTGCACTGCGAGGAATGCGGCGAGGCCATAAGATGCCCTAATTGTAATATAGCACTTACCGCGCACATCGAAGGATCTCTTCTGTGTCACTACTGCGATTATAAAATTGCACACCCCCAGACATGCACATTTTGCGGCAAAGCCAAGCTCGCTCCTATCGGGCATGGAACGCAAAGGCTTGCCGCAGAATTAAATGATTTTTTTCCTAAGGCCAACGTTGCCAGGCTCGACAGCGACATGGCTGCAAGTCAAAAAAAACGCCACAAAATTTTTGAGGGCATGCACAAAGGCAAAATCGATATCCTGGTCGGCACCCAGATGGTGACAAAGGGTCATGACTTTCCAGGCGTAACTCTTGTTGGTGTGGTATCAGCTGACCAGTCGCTTCACTTTCCAGACTTCAGAGCAGCAGAGAAAACTTTTCAGCTGCTAACTCAAGTGGCAGGACGCGCAGGAAGAGGAGCAAGCCCAGGACGCGTTATCATCCAGACGCATGAACCCAATCATCCAAGCCTTATATGCGCGTGCGCTCATGATTATGAAACGTTCATCGCGCACGAGCTAAAGTATAGGCATGATCTTGCGTATCCGCCTTTTACAAGACTTGCCAACATACGCATGTCTTCGCTTGATAAAAATTTGGTTAGCAAGGCAGCAAATGAGATTGCTGCGATCATAAGGCAAGAATGCGCAGAACACAGCGACTTCAAAATCCTGGGGCCTGCGCCAGCGCCGTTTGAAAAACTGAGAAATCGCTACAGATGGCAGATCGTAATAAAGGCCCGTTCTGCAGGTACCTTAACACGCCTTTTGCCCCGTTTATCTGCCCAAATTGAAGCAAGAATTCCTAGAAAAGTGCGTGTATCCATTGATATAGACCCTGCAAATCTTCTTTAATATCAATAAGTTAAAAATATTTTAGCTCAAACGCAACTCTGGCGTCATCACAGCCGATAATGTTAATGAGAACATTGACCCCCCCTTTGGGCCCTTCGACGATGGTGTTGGAGGGTCCTTTTTTTATCATCCCGCGCCCACATCCTCGTCCGAACCCGCTATCGGAAATCGGACACGAATGCGGGGGAATAGATGCGTTCAAGAACATTGCCAAAATAATTGATTATTCAAATAAAAACGCTTAAGTGGTAATATAATGATTATGTGCGCCACGAGGTTTGTGAAGGCCAGTCCGTTTGAGACGGATCAGCGAAGCGACCTGACGCACGCTGTATCAGAGCCGGCATGCAGCAAGGCGACTTGACTGTATGAAGCCCGGGCGAGAGAGCAAGCAGGCCGAAA
>JBDRBN010000026.1:0-63125 GCA_043822785.1 Pseudomonadota bacterium | reverse complement strand
AACGCAGTACGCGAATACATAAGGAATCAGGAAAAGGAAGACCAACGGCTCGATCAGCTGAATATGTTTCGGTAGGTTTTAACCGCTTTGAGCGGTTCACGGTTTTTCAAGCCCCCGGCTCTGCCGGGGGTACATGACTTTGTTATGGAATATTAAGACGTTTTTCCACTGGTAAGGTGTTATGCTTGAAACATACCAACTGGGAACGATGGCAATCGCCCCCTCTCCTTGGGTAGTAGCTGATTTTATAATCTGGTTGTGGGAAACAGCCAGATTATAACCTAATACCGGGCTAACAACCTCGGGACCGCCTTTCTCTCCTTTTATCCATCCCGAGCCGTACCACAACTGAATACCCCCGTACTTGCCCGGAACTTTATATTTTCCTTCAATTAAATTATTTCTGATTTCATCGGCATAATGTAAAAACAGGTAAAGTCCTCCTCCATCTTTATATGCCAAATCCTGATAATCTTGTAAGCTGGCCACTACAATAATCCCGTCGGTTTCAAATAATTGATTGCCTTCAATAGTTGAATCAAAAGTCAGAGAATACCAGCCGGTCAGCCCTGATTGATCTTTATAGTTGGTTTTCAGGCAATTGCGTGTATCTATCAGGTTGTCAACCATGTAACTGTTCCACACTGCCCTGGCTACAACTATCTTGCTGGTACCATCGGGGACCACATCCCAGGATGGTGAAACTTTGATCATCAATGAATTTCCGATAGTGTATTCTGAAATTTTGCGCACCTGGCCAAAGCCTTTCCCGTCGGCAATAATTACATAGTGTCCATTATAATAATCCGGGGTGTTATCATTCCATTGGCCGTTTACAGATACAGAATCCAGAGTCGCAGCAGTAACTGCGTATAATTCCCTGAACCCCAGTTTATTCTGGTTATTATCAAAAATTATGGCTTCGCCGTCTCCACCTTTATCTCCGGAACAGGCGACAGTGTTCTGTGATAACAGCACCTTTTCGTGATTGTTGTTCATATGGAAGAAGAAGGCGGCTCTCCAGCCGTTGTTTACATGCCCATCGGCGATATTGTTGCTAAAATCCACACGCCTGGAAGCGCCAATTTCAGAAGCAATTGTTCCCTGCCGTTTATCTTCTGTGACATAATCTCCTGGATAAAAAAGGTTATGCCTTATTACTGAATCTTCTAAATTAAACCGATCACCACTAAAGAAAACAGCATTCTTATACGCCTGGAACCGGTTATTAACTACAAACAGTCCGCGAATGGGAAGACCGGAAGTGCTGATGCCGTGATACATTCTTGAGAAATTGCAGTTATAGATCTTTATGTTCTCAACCTGTTTCAATTCGCTGTGGGCCGGTTGCTTTCCAAGGTTAAAAAAAGTTAAATAAGCACCGGCATTATAAGGGAAGTCGACATAATTCCATCCTTCTGAATCAAGATGAAGATCCTTAACCGTGTTATCCCCCATAAGCGTAAAGGCAGAAAGAACATTTGGCATGCCGGGCACTTTCCAGTCCTTTGTCTGTGCTATTGTAGTTGACGCTGCTCCTGCGCCAACCAGGTCTACATTCCGCGGAACAACCAGGCCATAATACCAGTAAAAATCGACGCTTGATTTAGAGGCATCCCTCAACTCCCATTTGCCCGGTGGAAAAAAGACTTCTCCGCCGCCTGCCGCGTTTGCGGCGGAAATTGCAGCATTGATGCAGCCGGTATCATCCATACCGTCATTAGCTGTACAGCCGTAAGTTGTAATATTAAAAACTTTTTTCGGCTGTGGATCAGGCAGTACGGTAAACACACTGTCTTCGGGCAACTCAACCCAGTTTATTCCATCGCGGGATACTTTGACTTCATAGGTCCCGGGAGGCAACGGGTTCGGAAGTTTCACTCTTGCAGCGTAATGCTCGATTGCGGTCCCTGGATCATTGTCATTCTCAGCCTTTAAATCGTAAGTCTGTGGCCCGACAAGTTTAACATGCGTTTCGTAATTACTGTAGCCCTCCAGATTCCTTCCGACCACCTTGAGCTCTCTTGGTAAAGAAGCGTATTTTTGTGTTGAATAGGATACAACAGGCGTAATCCATAATGGACGCGCGTCATTTATAAATACCGGCTCACTCCAGCCGCTCTCCGGGTTTTTCACCCATAAGGCGTAAGGCTGCCTTGATTTCATGACTTCCGGCAAAAGAACAGTAATGGAATCGGGAATCTCAGCTGAACTCACGACTCTCATCATGCCTTCTGCAGCGCTGTTCTGGGTCAGGGGGGCGTCGGCCGGAGGAGTTGCGGAAAGGGCATCCGTCGTCTGCTTATAGACCACGATTGCTTCCTCCGCAAATCCATACCCCGGAATTGTCAGGAGGTCATCAGGTTCGGCGCGCACTGGACTCTGATAAAACTGCGTATTGAAGACTTCAGGACCGAGAACTCCTCCCGCTGCACCTGGAGCTGCTTCGGTGATCTCGGCAGGACGGACCCTTTTCGCAGCCGAATCCGGCAAAGACAAGGCTCGCTGCGAGGATCAGCAGTATTAACGTGTCCTTCATCCGGCCTCCATACACGTTAACACATAAGCGGTCAAACGGTTGTTCGCATACAGATAGATGAGATAAATCATTTTTTGGCCTGAGATATAGAGGTTCTTAGACATGATTGCCTTGCCTCCGAACCCTACTATTTTTATTATCTGCAGAAACGGCTAAAAGATGTGTGATTAGTTCAGAGTTGTTTATGAAACTGCCGAATTGATACGGGTGAAGTTACTTAAAGGTAACGATTCGGTACATGGAGTGATAGTGGATTTTTTAGAGCAGACGAGGCGAAGTTTGAGATATGAGGCACATCAAATCAACGTACGAATGGATGCGGGTTTTTACTCCAACAAGTTAATCGATCATTTGGGAGCAGAGGGTTATTATTACGTAGTTTGCGGGCACGGTGGTACATTTTTTTGGGAGCATCTCAAGACGATATCCGAGAAGGTATGGCATAAATATCGTGAAGGGCGTCAATGCGGTCAGATTTGGTGGAATATTGTTCTGTCCAGCAAAAAGAAGCGCCTACGGAAATTCGTGTTTCTGGATTTTTATTTTCAGCGTGGGAATGTGGAAAATTATATCAAGGAGCTAAAGCAAGGAATTGGAATGACCAAGGTACCTTGTAAGCGATTCAATGCTAATGCTGCATGGTTACAAATTATGCAATTGGCTTATAACTGCCATCGTTGGATTCAACTTCTCGGTTTTCAAAGGGAAAAGGAAAAGTTGTCGATTAAAACAATGCGAATGCGTTTTTTTAACACAACTGCCAGCTTTATTCGACCACAGGGACGATCAACAATCGTATGGAGCCAAAATCAACCTTACTTGGATGCCTTATTGGAAGGTTTGGATAACCTCAGATTAGCCGCTTAATCCTTCCGAATTAGGGCCTGACGGTTATTGGTATGTTCAAATAACTCATTGCAAAATAGACTAAATAAGACTAAATTGAATTATGTTATGCTAAACAATATTTCAAAACAGGCTTTTTTTACGCCAGAAGAACTTGCTGAAAAGCTTAAGCTTTCTACGGCAACCGTCTATAAGCTCCTAAATCAGGAAAAGCTCCCCTATTTCCGAATCGGCAAATCCTATCGCATTCCGGAGCAGGCTCTGCGGGCTTATATGATGCGCGAGGGAAACCTTGCCCAGTTCATCAAAATAACACCTGAAATTCCTAATGCAGCCCAGCGCTTTGTTGAAGGAATAGAAGGCGCGCCAAAAGAGCTTAGGCAGAGTATCATTGCGGTGATCCTGTTTGGCTCCTATGCGCGTGGCGATTACAGTGAAAACTCGGATATCGATCTTCTCGTGCTTATCTCACAGAGCACAAAAGAAACTGATCAAGGCATCTCAGCCATATCTTCCGAAGCAATGGCGGCGGGCGGGTTTGATGAGTTTCTCTCGCCCATCAGGATGTCGCTTTCGCACTGGGTTCAATTAGCTGGAAACGGATCTCCGTTTTATGAAGAAATTCAAAGAGAAGGAATAATACTATGGCCCAAAGAATTAAAATCTCTCAAGGATATAGAAGCCGCGCAAAAGAAGAGCTAGAAGCATCCCGCGCAATGCTTGAAGGTCGCTTTTATGCTGCATCCATTTCTCGCGCATACTATGCGGTTTACTATGCCATGACTTCATTACTCATAGAGATGGATATAATGACAAAGACTCACAAGCAAACGGCCATTGAGTTTCGCAAACATTTCATTAGGACCAAAAAGTTAGACGTAAAATACAGCAACATACTGGACGAACTTTTCAATGTGAGGATGCTTTCGGATTATGATGCTATTCCCGAGATAGATGAAACAAGGGCCGGTCACCTTTTAAATTCAGCACGGGATTTTGTGAATGCAGTTCTTGAATGAATGTAAATGTCATCGCGAGCCCCGAAGGGGCGTGGCGATCCCCGTAGATCAGTGTGTTAAGGAGATTGCTTCGCGGAGCTTGTCCTGAGCGAACAACGTGAGTCGAAGGGCTCGCAATGACGCTTACTGTTTTTTTCCCAAATCATCTGGGTTGAGGATGATGTTGCGGAGCAGATCGACGTTCACCGGTTTGCCCAAAAAGAAATTCTCGAAGAAGTTATCAGCAGCATAGTAGAAAAGCCCTATGAGGTTTACCTGCTGCAGTATGAATTCAGCTTGTGCCTTACTTTCTTTGCTTAGCGTTACCCGCGCTTCTGTAGCCTTGGCGCGAGTGCGCTCCACAGTGGTAATGGCGTCGGTGAGCGTTCCTTTGATCTTGTCCAAGAAGTCCTTAATTACCTTTTTGGGATATGAGCGCTCTGCAGCATAGTAGTCTTTTCTCGACCCCTTTACCCATACCTTGCGCACAAGGTTGAACTCTTCGAGCATGCGAATGTTAATGGATATGTTGCTCTTGGACACGCCTAGGCGTTCGCCGATCTCATCAAGAGATTGCGGCTCATCAGAAAGAAAGAGCAGGGCGTAGATTTGTCCGCCTATGCGGTTTATCATGCCGAGGAGTGCAGACGAAACCTTTCCTGCGCCTTGTATGAATGTGTCCACAGCTTCATCCAAGAGAAGTTGCCCATCATCACAATTTTTGTGTTTTTGTTTCATAATAATACCCTCAGAGTGTCATTGTGATTGCTTCGCTTGGCTCGCAATGACATCCCAGTTTATATCCTGTGGCAAAGTGCCATCAAGCGTGTGCTCGGGTTCAATGCCCAACAGGTTAAGTGAGATAGCAAATACATCTGATGTTCGAATCGTAGATTCATCACCCGGCACGCTCGTCATAAAGGGCACCAGCATGTGGCTGCTTGCAAGCGAGCCGTGAGTTGCGCCCATCGCAGTCTGTGCATCTGAGGCAATAGCAATATCATCCTTTGTGCTGATAACAAGATCGCCGGTTCTTTGAGAACGAAACAGGTTGAGCGCTTGCAGGATGCAATCTGGATAATTACTGCCCACGGTTAAATCAAACGCCCTGGTAGAATCCAGCACCTGGGGCATATCTGTAAGCCCGAATGGATCACCGGTCTTTGCCATATAGGTAATTCTGCCGTCAGCATCTTCAAGGATATGCGCTCTTCCGCGCCTGGATTGCACGACTATGCCGCCTTCAACGCTTCTTCCTGCAAGGATATCTACGCCTTCTTGTTCTAAAAGAGAGCCTATGAGTCCTAACTTCTCTATCTCTTCAAAAAACGTTTGAGCTGACCAGCTGCTTTGATTTCTGACATAAAGGTGTGCCATTGACGTGCCGGAGACAAGGGCGATGGCCTGTGCGTCTTGCCAGTCTTTGATTCTGCGCCTGCCTGCCGGCAGGCAGGGCGATGGGCTTAAGCTTTTAAACCTGTTAGATACGAAATCGTCTAGATTAAAGGTCGATCTCACATGAGCGCATGAATGGTCACAGGTGAGCATCAGAGCTGTGCTCTCATACATGCCTTGGGATTTTAGAGTATCCACTGCTTTTCCTACATATAAATCTATCTTTCTGCATGCCTCTCGCACGTTTTCATCGTTTCTGCCATCAGGTCCAAATGCTAGAGCGGGCGAGAATCTGTAGAATACAAAATCTGTTTCACGCCGTGCGGCTTTGGCAAACCAATAAAAGGCAGCAGCGCTAACTTTCTCTACCTCTTCCGGCTGGCTTGCCTCTGCAAAGAGACGGTGTATTCTAAAGAATGATGGATCTCTAACAAGGCCGCAGCCTCGATTGAGCGCGCCGAAGATATTGACCGCCTGCCTTGAGTATTCATAGATGGTACGCACTGATTTTGATAAGTCGAAATCCATGGCATGTGCGCCCCAACCCAGATAGTCGCGAAAGCGATTCATGGTCAAAACGCGACCTGGATGCACGTTGCGATCGAACCAGCGCGTTCCAGGAATGTCGCACGTGCCTGGAAAGCAGCCTGTTACAAATGGTATTGCTGCTGGTCCAAGCGTAGAAGGAAATACGCTAACAGCATCCTTTGCAGAGCCCCGTTCGGCGATATGCCTGGCAACATTTGGCATCTCGCCCTTTTGCATCATATCCCTCATTGTGGCAGGATCGATTGCGCTGGCTACAAACAAGACCACGTGTGAATATGCTGCGCGGCTGCGATCATAACCATAGCGCGCATGGTCCCAAAACTTCTCTCGCCCCTCTGGAGTGGAGAGTTTGCTTATAATCTGTGGGATTGATTCTTTTTCGCGCTCATCGGCAGTGTCCAGCGCATTCATGATGTAGATCATGCGATGGATCGCTGTGGCTATGGTCATGATAGCGATGAAACCTACGGCTATCATCATGAGGACCGGAGGCGGGCTTGTCCACCAGCGCGTAAGCGCTATACCCATCACTGGGTCAAATACAGCAGCAACGCCCATATAGACCACGCGCTCTGGGCGCTGCATCATTCCAATCTTACAGTCTACGCCCACGCCTTCGCCGCGCGCTTTTGTGTAGCTTACGAGTGTTGAGCCGATAAGCGCTGCGATCACAACGGGCAGCATGAAACTTTCTCTAAAATAGTATGCTAATCCCAAAAAACATGCGCCTTCGCCAAACCTATCCATAACTGCATCAAAGAATGCTCCGGATCTTGAAGTGGAGCCAGTGAGACGAGCAACACGACCGTCAAAGATGTCAAACGTTGCCCCAAAGATCATTGTCCATCCTGCATAGCCAAACCAACCCTTTGCAAAGAAGCAGGCAGCAAGGCAGGCTATAAAAAATCCCAGAGCAGTGAGCGTATTTGGTCCCATGCGCAGTTTGACAAAGAGCCTGACGATGGGTTCGGTAGTCCAAAACCACCACTCTCTGGTGGAGCTAGAGAGCATCTTAGAGCCCTCGTTTTTGGCGCCTTTATACTCACGAGAAAGTTTTTTACGGCCCCATAACTGATATATAAGGTAAGAAGCGAGCAAACCGAGGTTAATGACCAATATTGGCCCAAGGGTGATCCAGATGGGATTTATTGCAAAGTGCTTCATGAGATCCAAAACGTTCTAATTGGTTGAAATATTAGGTGTTTAGCCCAAGACACGTGCCTTATTTATGGCATGTTGTCAAACTGATTTGTCATTGCGAGAAGCGTAGCGACGAAGCAATCTCCTGAACTCATTGATTTACGGAGATCGCCACGTCGCCTTCGGCTCCTCGCGATGACAGCAGAGCTCCGATTTTTTCTCTTGCCAATCAGGTAGTTAGCAGGCTACAGAGATCGTTCCCATGAACAATAAAAACACTAAGCCCAAACACCATTTCTGGCGAGGCAAGATCCTGCCTAAACTAGCGCTTACGATAGTACCCCTGCCTAAAAATACCTTTTGCTCCATTGACGTAACCAACAAATGTAATCTGCGCTGCAAGCACTGTTATTTTTTCTCATATGAGCAGGATAAAAAGCCCGAGCTTACAATCGAAGAGTGGCTCCAAAGAATACAAAAAATGCAAAAAGGCAGAAGTGCTTTTTTTAGCTGCACGTGGGTTGGGGGCGAACCTCTTCTGCGCAAAGAACTTGTAGAAAAAGGGCGCAAATTCTTTAAGGCAAACCGCGTGGTTACAAATGGCACCCTGCCTTTGCCCGACTGGAAGGATGTGGAATTCCACGTGTCTATCGATGGCACTGAAGAAATTCACGACTCCATACGGGGTATGGGGTGTTACGAAAAAATAAAAACAAATTTAGCCAGCGATTCATGCCCTGATATCAACGTAGCCATCGCATGCTGTCTTAACAGGTCAAACGTGGGGAGCATAGAAGATCTCATCAAGGAGTGGAAGAAGGTTCCGCATGTGCGCCACATACTTTTTGACTTCTTCACTCCCATACGCGGCGTAAAAGAGGATCTGTGGCTTACATTTGAAGAGCGTGACAGCGTGCTAGATAAGCTACAAGAACTAAAGAGCATTTACGGTGATTTTATCGGTGGGCCTCCAAAGACGTTTGATCTGATGAAAGAAAAAAACAAACACAAAGCTGTAGGTGCAAAGTGCGTGTTCGTAAACAATGGCACTGCGTTTGATGCTTGGGGCAATATGAAAAAGCCATGCGTGATTGGACCCAAAGCAGATTGCGACAAATGCGGCTGCATCGTACCCTTTTCGCTTAAGGCATGGAAGATGCCATCGAATCTTCTGCGAGAGATTTGGAAGGATATTAGGAATGCTGTCATCGCGAGCCCGCGATAGCGGGCGTGGCGATCTCCGGAGATTGCTTCGCTTTCGCTCGCAATGACAAAAAATAAAAAGCCCTGGGATTTCTCCCAGGGCTTTTTGTTACTTCTCTTACCTATGATAAGATTCAATTAGAAGTCATAGGCAAATGCGATCGCGCCACCGTAGGTGTACTCGGTGTTGCTAGCACCAGTTGGGTTGACGATGTCGAAGCGGCCTTCGAGCTTGAACTTCGCACCATCAGCGATCATGTAACCACCAGCGAGAGCGATCTGATGCATTGACTGCTCAGCGCCGGTCAGGTTCGTCCAAACCGTTGCTGCTGCTAGGTTGGTCGGATCAAACTGCTTTGCGAACACGTACTTGAGCGTGCCATCCCACACATCACTGAAAGCATAGTGCAGGTTGAGTAGGCCAGCCATGTACTCGGAGTTGCTGCCACCAAAAGCATTGTCACGGCGGAACAGCGCTTCAAGACCGAGTGCGAATGATTCTGTGATCCACCAGTTTAGATCGATGTCGCCAGCATAGGTGAAGTGTTTGTTGCTTGCACGGGTTTCTGGGCCGAAAAGACCAGATATGCCAAACGTGCTTTCTGTGCCTTCATCACCCCAGTTGAAGCCAAGACGCATTCCAAAAGAAGGAACGTCGTTGATCTTCACGTCGCTATCCTGGGTGAGCGAGTTGACGATGTAGAAATGGAAGTCAACCAAATCGCTGAAAGGATAGTAGATCTTCAGACCGGTTGTGTTAGCCGGACGCAGACCAGTTACGAGCACTGACTTGGAGATTGTGTCGTTCTCGCTTACGTCGACTGATTCAAAACCGATCGGGGTGTTGAAGCGGCCCAGAAAGAACTCGATGCCGTTGCCAACTGGAATGTTGGCTGTAGCATAAGCCTGCTCAACAACCAATGCTGCTGCGAACAGACCAGACGATGCTACGCGGGCAAAGTCGAGATCTGCACGGAGACGAATGTTCTCACCAAAGCTCTTCATGATGTCGAGTTCTACTTCATCGACGAAGAACGAAAGGTGATCCGTGCGTGCTGCTGGAGCCTGACCCAGGTACTTGCCCATCGGGCCGGAGAAGTATCCGTTATCGCCGTCGAAGGTAAAGTATGTCTGAGCCCTGTTGTTGTTATGCTGATAACCACCACCTGCCATCACGTGACCGGCCATTTCAAAGCCACCGGCAACGTACTTTTCCTGCGCCTGAGCGCTGCTCGCGATAAGTGCGAGCATGCTAAAAGCGAGGACTGCAATTAACAGTTTTTTCATAGTTGTTACTCTCCTTTTTCCTTATTTGCCTTCGGTTAAACAGGATTATTCCTGCATGACCGAATGTAATGCCGAGCACAGATGTCGGATAAGTTTATATAACGTCTTCCCGCGGATTGCCCCTTTTGGAGAGTGCACCCCCTTTCCTGGGCCAGATTTCCGCATGGCGTCGAGAGGAATTAATATCGAAGCTCTCTAACTTTAAGATTACCCCCTGTCAAGCATGCCTCCGTAGTGAATTAGTAAGCGAAGGCACGAGCGCTTCTATCTGGGGGAAATTCTAAAGAATCTTCTTTAGACCTGCAAGAGGAAACCAGGATTAATTAAGCAAGTTTTAATTTATACGGCGAAAATGCAATTAAATGCTCCAAAACCAAAGTTTTTACTTGACGACCAGCATGGCAGACGATTAGGTGAGTAATATCATGCAGATAAAAGACAAATCATCTCGAGTCTTGGTTGTTGATGACGAGCCCGAGATCCATGCGGTCCTAGGAAAACTCCTCTCCAAAGAGGGTTACGACGTAGATAGCGCCTATTCTGCTGATGAAGCCTTAAAATCCATAAAAAACGCCAAGCCTGATCTTATAATTTTGGATATCATGATGCCCAAAGTATCAGGCATTGAGGTGTGCAATAAGCTCAAGGCAGATTCTAAAACCAAAGACATATTAATACTCATTGTATCTGCTCGAGATGCCCAGGCTGATCGCATCGAGGGTCTGACCCATGGTGCAGATGATTATGTATCAAAGCCCTTTCACCTTCGTTCTCTTATAAGAAAGATAGAACACATGCTTACCAAAAAACGCGAAAGCGATTTTGAGAAAGAAACAAGAACAACTGATTCACGATAATACCAGCAACGTAACTGTCATTGCGAGCAAAGCGAAGCAATCCCCTTAAAAAATGTATGCTGGAGATTGCTTCGGGCTACGCCCTCGCAATGACAGCTTGTGTAACGTTTCTCGCTTATCTGTACTTCTCCATCTCCTCCACATTACCCATTCTAGAATATCCAAGAAAGAGCAATTGTTTTACAAATGGGCTGGGCTGCTTTTGATATAGTGGTAAAAGAGTTTTTACCATGTCATCTATTAGTCCGCGTTGAAAATAAAACTGTGCGACGAGAAGATCCTTTCCTGCAGAGCTCATGCTGAGGGCGTTCACTTTAGCTATATCTATATCCAAAGTTTTTTCATCAGCAGCTGAGAGCGTTGTAAATTTATACCTAGTAGTCTTACCTCTTATGCTTTCTCCCTCTTTTGTGGCAAGATACCAGCTGTATACATTTCCTTTTGTTAAGCGCAGCGCACCAGGTGATGTTAAGATGAGCGAAGCCCCTGCTTTGATGGGCGATTCTGAAAGATGTCTCTTTTGCGCATCGTCTATTATGATGAGAGGATTTGAATAGTCGACCGGCCTGCTCCATCTGAACTCAATGTTGTTTTTTAACCTTACAGTTGTATCAACAGGATAAGTGCCTCTAAACCCTGTACCGCCAAGCGCGCCAAAATTGATGTGCATATCTTTTGGGCCTTCAGCCTTTTTTACCATGCCGTGTACTGCCGCACCTTCTCCAGATGCGGCGAGCTCGCGCATGGCTAGAGTAATGCCGTTTCCAAAATCAGTGCGCTTTGATGAGGCCTTAGTGGCGCCAACAGTGTATTTTGTTTTAGAGGCGATCTCGTCAACGGCTCCGCTTTCCAAGAGCACCGATGCCTTTGCCCCATTGCCTACATCGATGACGCTTCCATCAGGAAGCTCAAGGCCAGAAACCGCGTTAACAGATGATTTGCCAGCAATAGTTATTGCCACTTTTCCCTCTGCGTCGAGAAGAATGCCGGAGGCACCAACGTGTAGCGGAATAAGCAGTGATACGAGAGCTATTAAAACGAGTGTAAGTTTTTTCATAACCTGACCTCCTGAAAGGTGTCATTGCGAGCCCATTTGGGGGCGAAGCAATCTCCTGAAAATCCGGAGATCGCCACACCTGCTATCGCAGGCTCGCGATGACAATATGTGTTACTTTGTTTCCAAATCCGTAACCAAATCCCACTCAGGTTCCTTTATCAATCGTTCGCACCTCGCTATGAGTTTTTGTGAAGGGCCGTCGTTTGCAAAGTTCTCTAGGATTTTTGAAAGAAGACTCTTTGCATCTTCAGCCCTTCTCTTTTCAAAAAGCTCAAAAGCCTTTTTATAAGGAGAGACGAGCTCGCTTATAACTTTAGCTTCTACTTCATCGCTGACTCCGAAAATTTCATATAGAAAAATCGGCTTTGTCTTTCCTCTTACGCGTACCTTATCCAAAGGTCGAACCATTATCTCATCGCCAAGCCTTGATACAGTCTGCTCGCTTGCCATTATAGTGGTATTATAAAACTTGTTAGCCCCTTCCAGCCGACTTGCCAGATTTATGGTATCTCCTATTGCAGTGTAATCAAAACGGCCCAAAGATCCCATGTTGCCCACAACAGCTGATCCCGAGTTTATACCTGCACGCGTTATGATATCCCTGCCGCATCGCTCGCCCCACTGTTTTGTTATCTCTGCACTTGCGCGCTTAATTCCCAAGGCTGCCTTTACAGCGCAGAGTTCGTGATTAGCTACATCAAGAGGCGCATTGAAGAACGCGATGATCGCATCTCCTTCGTACTTGTCCAAAGTGGCGCCATAGCTAAAGAGCACCTCGTTCATTTTTCCCAGATAATCATTCAGAAACGCCACAAGCTCCTCTGGATCCATGCGCTCTGATATGGTGGTAAACGAGGCAATATCAGTGAACAAGCTTGTTATCTGGCGGGTCTCGCCACCGAGTTTTAAAAGCTGTGGGTTTTCTGTCATGCGCTCAACCACCGCATGTGGCACGTATTTGGCGAACGCGCTCTTTATAAAACGCTTTTGTTTGCCTTCGGTGAGCGCGCGCCAACCAAGCCCTGCGCCAAACGACGCGGTAGCACCTATCAAAGGCGAGATCATGGGTATGGTCACCGCGCTTAAGCGAAACATAAGAATACAAGCAACAGATGCTGCTGCCACTGTTAGAATATATGCAAACGTGGCTCGCCATGGTGAGGCAAGCACAACAGCTATAGATACGATAAGTGCAATGACAAAGCTCCATGCCCAACCCTGCCAAGGCGCAAGCGTGTAATAGAGCTGATTTGTGATAAGGCTCGATAAAACATTTGCATGGATTTCAACGCCAGGCATGCGGGCATAATTTGTAACCTTTGCATAATATGGCGTGAGATAGGCGTCTTTCAGATCTTGGTATGATGCGCCCACCATGACGATCTTGTCCTTAAGCCATGCATCAGGAATGAGCCCTTTTTTCACTAACGATGCAGAGTATGTTTTAAAAGCGTTGTTTGGATCTCCAATCTTACCAGGAGGACCTGCAAACCGGATGATGAGCTTATCTTTACCTGTATATGGGGTGGTTTTAAGCGGGCCCCATCCTGGTGCGTTATTTTGTTCTTTTATAGATGTGGCTGCATCGATGCCAGTTGCGGCTTTGAAGATCATGGCAGCAAACGAATCCATCTCACCCCTGTCTGTATCAAAGCCAAGCTTTGCCATTCGCACTGTTGCATCAAAGGGGTTAAACGGAAGATCTGCGAGCCCAACTCCAGCCAGCGCCTCCATAAACAAAGCAAGGGGCATATCCACAACTCCATCAGGCCGCCTTGGAACAATGCCGTATGCAGCGCCCATTTCCAGAGCTTTTGCAAATTCGCTATCTGCTTTTGGAAAAGAAGGATCCTTAAAGAAGATATCATATGCTATGAGCCAGGGCTTTGCTTTTAGAATGTTTGAATGAAGTGTTGCCAAAAAATCGCGAGGGATAGGTGTGCGATAGGGCAGCCCTTTCATCGTAGCTTCATCAAGCCAGATCATGACGATATCAGGAGATGGCTTTGTTTCTGGAGAAAATGCGAGCACTCTTATGTCAAAGGTCATCTCTTCAAGGTCGCGCGCAGCTTTAAGATGCGATGCGCCCCAGGCAACCGCGGTTGCAAATATGGCGATTACAAATATGCGAAGGAGTTGTTTTGGAAATTTTGTCATATTGTCATCGCGAGCCCGCGATAGCGGGCGTAGCGATCCCCTTACATAGGGGAGATTGCTTCGGGCTTTGCCCTCGCAATGACACTCCTAATTATTTTCTCATTCTCCTTCTTACTGCAAAAAGCACAAGCGGCAACATAGCTATTATAGCAATCGAACTCACCGATGTAACAGAAGCAGGCACTATGGATCCTCCGCAACTTCCGCTTGAGCTGCCACCACCACCGCCACCGCCGTTTAGATCGGATTGCTTAAGATCACCTGTGCCGCTGTATCCGGAGGTATTAGAAGACACTGCTGCCATCGCGCCAGGCGCATTTGCATTGCCATAACCCACTTCGTCATTAGGGTTGGATACGAGAGATGCGCTACCAGTGAGAGCTGCTTTTGCCTGTGCAGCTGTTAGCGTGTTGTTCTTTTGCAAGAGCAAAGCCACGATGCCAGCGATGTGCGGGCTGGCCTGAGAGGTACCCTGGTTCTTAAAGTGCGTGCTGTTGACCAAAACCGCAGCAGCAGGGCTGTACCCTGTAGCAAGAGTCGAGATGATTGGATCGCCAGGCGCCATCACGTCGGGCTTTCTTCCAGAATACGCATACGCAGGCGGGCCCATGCTTGAGAACGGGCAGCGATTTTGCACGGTGCCGCCGTTTATTTGCGCGTCTGCTGGTTGAGTAACATCTGTAGCGTCATATTGCGTGCTGTTGCTTGCGGTCCAGCACGATTGGCTAGGACAACCTGACTCAGGTTTTGTTTGTAAGTAAGCGCCCACAGCTATCACGCCAGATGCTGTACCTGGAAGGGTTACTGTTTGGTTGCCATCGCCATTTTGCATGACATATCCATTGCCGCTGGCTCCGTTTGCAAGGTCATATGCGCCAGAGTCGATTCCTCCCATGAAATTTACATAGGTACCGCCACCTTCGATCCAGATATCACCGCTGCACGTACCGCCAACAGCACGAACTATCACGTCAAGATAGTATGAATTATTGTTGGTAGTGCCATCGCTCTTTATGATGGCTATCTTATCCCACGATGTGCCGCTGGCCGGACCATAGGTGAATAAGGCGCGAGGCCGCTCGTTTTGACTATCTGATGAGTCAGTCGCCAGAACGACTGCAGCATTTGTGTCCTGACCTGAAGCAGAGGTATCGCTGCTTAGCGCAGTATCACTGATGGATGCTCTTGCGCTGTCTGTGGTTGCACCAGCTGGTGCGCCAAAATTGGCACCAAATACATCGCCATACTGGTAAGCGTTTGCAGCTACCTTGCATGTACCTGACTGGCCTTTGCCAAACCAGGAATCGATCACAAGAGGCGTGCGGCCTGGAGAAGTTGAGCCTATTAGCCATAGGCGCCATGCGTGGCTTGAACCATCAGGTACGTTTACCTCTGCGTGCACACCACCGATAAATGCGCCAATGCCCAATGCTTGCAACAAGGAATCGACCACCTCTTCATTGCCGGCAGCAGCTGCTATGATGCGGCCATAGGCTTTGCCAGTGCTCGAGTAACCACCTGCAACCGCATCGTTTAACGCCTGCTCCATAAGAGAGGTGTCATCGTGCGCGCCGATGTTAGTGCCCTGGGAGATGTTTATGATAGCAGGTTTATCCAGTATGTCGGCTTTCTCAAATATCTCTACCACTCCGTCGATCACACCGCCGCTGAACGTGCCGCTGGTTGCGCCGCCCTCGGTTACATCGTCGTCAAAGTCATTGCGCACGAGCATGATGTCTGCTGCGGACGCCACTCCTGTATATGTGGAGTCGCTTCCAGCAGCTATGCCTGTGACGTGCGTGCCATGGCTTATGGCCGAGTCATTGCTTGCGCTTATGGAGCATGTGCCACCGTCTATCATGTCTTTTGCGCACTCTGTTGTTGATACGCTTCCGCTGCTCACGCTCTGAAAGCGCAAATACTGCACCCTGGTTCCGCCTGCAGGGTCATCAAAGTCAGAACGCGAGTAGTCGAGGCCCGAGTCAATTGCGCCCACCACGACATTTTCGCCATTATAGCCATTGTTTTGCACGCTCACTACGTCGGTATTGTTTGCAGAGCGGGCTGTATCCATAAGAAGGCGCATGGGCTTTGATGCCTCAAGCGCTGTGACTTCTGGCAGTTGTGATATCTCGCCCAATCCATCCACTGGTACATAAGCGGTCATGATGTTTTTGATTGTAGAGCGCACCCATCCGCCGGCCATTTTCACCGATTGTTCTGTTTGCCATGTGTCAGATGACTTAATGAGCACATCCACAAGCTCCACGCCGTCTTGCACTGTGATGGCCTTGCCCAGCATGGCCTTTGCAACAGTAGGCCTGTCCATGAGCATGCGAAGCGGTAAATCCATTTTGTCTGCGCCCGAGGGAATGTCTGTGGATGCAGATTTTGGTAAAAGAACAAAAACGCCGAATAGGAACGTAAGGATTAGGATCTTAGAGAAAAGGGAGTAATGTTTTTCCATATCTTAGATTCTCCTTGATTTGTCATCGCGGAACTCCGTTTTTGTCATTGCGAAGGCGTAGCCTGAAGCAATCTCCTAAGAATCAGAAATTACGGAGATTGCTTCAGGCTACGCCGTCGCAATGACATCTTCTAGCTTTTTCTGATCACTGATAACTGATCACTGGTCACTGATTACTGTTTTTTTAACGTCATCGGCACAGCCAACTCCATTGCCACAATAAATGGCAGCCTTGCAACATCAGGCACATCGTCTGCCTTAAGGCTGCCTGTTACAATGCGGCCTGCAAAGGTTCGGCCCTGAAAACCAGCTGCACTAAGTGCTGCCTTGTCATCTTCGCTAAGTCGGTTCTTTGCCTTCATGATGCACTCGAGCACCTGATCCTTATCGCCCCCTTTTGATGTAGCTTCTTTCCACGCCTGCCGCATTCTTAGATCCAACTTCTCCCATGCTGGCGAGCCCTCAAATGATGCATCCTTTGCAGGCTTTCTTGATCCGGCCTGTGATGAGGAGGCAAGAAATATGAAGGCTGCTGCCGCCACAAAAACCGTTAATCCTATAGCTATGTATGATTTTTTCATGGGAGAAGGACTATCCGACAGATGTACAAAATGCCATAAAAAAATGCGAAAACCATGTTGATTGTAAATGTCAACATTGCAATCAACACGTTGGCGAATATGGCGAAGGATGCGGAGGTGCAGAAGGTGGTTGATAAGATAAAGGCTGTCATTGCGAGCGGAGCGAAGCAATCTCCTTAATTTCATGGGATTGCTTCGCCCCCAAAGATCGTTGGGGGCTCGCAATGACAAAGTAAAAACACCCTGCACCGTATGTGGTGCAGGGTGTTTAGGTTTCCCCTTTTGGGCCCTTTCTTAGTCTTATTTTTTAACTATCTGAGGAATTAGATGGAAGTGTTCAAGACCGGTTTCAGGTTCCTCAGTAATGGTCTGCGCACCTACTGCCATCTCCTGGAACAGCTCGCCCTGATCCGAGCCCATGGCTATGCCGTAGCGAATGACGTTGCCGTCTTGCTCTGCGTGCATGGCCATGGCACTTATCGGCTGGCTTCCGCCTTCGAGTTCAAGCTCATGCCATGTTGCGCCGCTATCACGGCTGATCTGTGCGCCGTTAGGCGTGCCAGCTAGAATTGTCATCTTTGTAAGAGGCGAGTAAGCATCAATGGCCAGAGAGATCACGGGTTCAGTTAGCGTAAGCGGCACCCAATCAGCCGCATCTTTGGATGTTGCGTACAGGCCATCTTCGGTGCCGGCATAGATCTTCTGGTTGCGCTCGTCGTACGCAAGCGTCCAGATGTTTGTAAGCGGTGGCAATGCGCCGCCGCCAAATTCTGCCCAGCCGATTCCGCCTTGGCTTGAGTCGCTTACATACACCTTTTTGTCTGTGGCAGCGTAGATATTACCGTCCACTTCGAGCAGGTCGTTTACCACGTGACCGAAGGTAAGGGCGCCAAGCTTTACAGGATCCACACCTTCAGCGGGAACGCCCACCCAGGCAATATTGCTGTCGTTTATGTTCTTCTCCACCATCACGCCAAAGTCAGTGGCAACTATCACGCGGCCGTCTTTTTGGGCAATGATATCGCAAATCTGGTTGAGCGAGATAAAGTCGCCCACGAACTCGGCGGGTCCGTTCGCCTGTGTTTTCTGTGCGCCGTTTGCAGCGCGGCCGCAGGTCGGATGGCCGGTGTCGCCTTCAGGATAATCCTCAAGCGCCCTGCGCCTGGTAACCATGATGTTTTCCCACTTATTGCCGCCGTCCTTAGAGCGCATGACCGCGCCGGTTACGCCTGCATAGACTTCTGTGGAGCTGCCTTCTTTTAGCGCAACCACGGCCGGATAGGTCTTGAGGTTGTTAAAGAATGCATCGTTCCACAGTTTATCCATGCCGTACATCGATTTGATAGCCTTTCCAAAATTAAACTCATGTGCGCCGCCATCCTTATATATCCTGCCGTTTCCATCATGATATCCATCAAGCATTACGCCGGAGTAGCGCTTGCCGTTGGATGAGTCGAAGATGAGGCTTGTCATTGCCACTTCATCAGCAGCCAGTTCGTTGACTACGAGGTTTACTACTTGCACTGTATCCGTGCTGAATACCTCTTCGTCGTTCTGGTCAAGGATTTGCACCTTAACGTGTGGGGCCTTAACATCTTTGACTAATACCTGAGCCAACTGGCCTATCTTGAGTGCGTCAAGCGCGGTTGATTCGATATCCTTATTATTTACAAGCACTCTAGCTACTGCGGATGTGTTGGACTTGGCAGTGAGCTTCATGTCGAGCGTTACATCCTCGGTTTCAAATGCCCACTGGTCGGCCACGATAAGCCCTGCTGCGCCGCCAACGCTTACGATAGCTACCTTATCAGTATCGGACTTTGAGCCGACCGTAGCTGTTATCGTGAACTCGGTCTCGCCAGAGACCTGGCACTTTGTGCTGCCTTGGGTTGCGTTTTCGGCATCAACCGGCAGTTCGCAAGGCGCATCAGAGGTAACGGTTACAGAAGGTGATGCTGTGATGGTTACCTTTGCTGTAGAAGGCTCTGCCTTCCAGGATATAATCACGGGCTTATTAAACGAGTCCACCTGGAGGAGGTTATCCTCGGGCGCAGAGCTTTCGTCCTTAGCAGCCATGATGTTGGCTGTTACATCAGACTCGCCCACATCCACTATGGCAGAGGCGGTTGCCTCATTGCCAAAGCTATCGGTGGCGGTCACGGTATAGTTGGTCTTTACCTCAGGTGCCACCACTGCGCAACCTACTGTAGGTGTTGGGTCAACCGGAGGCTTACCAAGAATATCGGTGATAGAGCCTTCGCACTGATCGGTTACGGCAAATTGCTCGCCAGTGTTTTCTGCCACCACCTGTACAGAAACGTTCTCGGTGGGTGATACTGTCCAGCGAATCACCGTTTGCTCACCTGCATCTACCAAAGGCTTGTCCGCTTCGATATCAGCGGTAAGATTTCCGCCATCTATCACGGTTACGGTTATGGTTTGGGATATGGTTGATATGGCAGGCTCTGGCGCGGGAGCTGATCCATCGCCTTCTCCACCGCCTTCTGGGCCAAACTGGATCTGGCCGCTCTTTGTCATTTGCGCTGCAGGCTCTCCTTCGGTTTCCAGGCTCTGTGTCGATTTGGTGGCTGTGAGCGTAAAGTCGGTAGTTGCAGTAAGCACTGCAGGCGCTGTGCCTGAAAGCTCGCTGGTTTCTACGTTGAAGTTCACAGGCGTGCCTGTGGCAGACTCGACAGCTGTGATCTGCACAGTATCAGCTCCTGCCACCTCCCACGATATGGTCGTGGACTGGCCCGAGTTGATCGTAGTGGGATCAGCAAAGAAGCTGATGACCAGCGGTGCGGGCGGGGTGATTGAGGGGCCTACATTGCTCATAAGCTCGCCGTCAGAGCAGCCAGCTACAACAAAGAGCAGGGCAATGATCCCCAAGAGCTGCCATGCATGTGTTTTAAGTATCTTCATGTCCCTATCCTCTCGTTGAATTAGTCAACGTTAATATTCAACTTTTACACCAGCGCGCACCATCCCTGCCAAATCGCTCGAACCGGTTTCATGGGTTGTAGCATTGAAGAGCGAAAATCCGGCAAAAGGATTTAACCATGGAGCGTCTTCGAACGTAAGCCCAAGCAAAGCGTTGATGGCCACGACATTTCGGCCGATCATAAAGAAATCGTACTCTGAACCCAATGCAGCTACCCTGTCGCCTGCGCCTTCGCCCACGTCAACAGCCGTACCTGGGCAATCATATCCGGGTTCACACCCAGGGTTCGGGGCAGGAGCTTCGCCAGGATTGCGCGACGTTCCCGCAACCTGCTGATCTTTCCAAGTGGTTGACCATGAGACGCCTGCACCAGGTATCAAATGCCATTTGCCGTCAGCCATCTTGATCGGGAACATGACGTTGCCGCCGATAACAGCGCGCTGCGTGAGGCCGTCTAAGTCTGCATCCATGCGACCATATCCGCCGCCTAACGCAAGCTGCAGATAGTCGGTTGGTTGAACCATGGTAGATCCGCCGATGGCAAAGGCCGTGCCTGCGAGCTTGTTGGGAACATCATCCTTGTCGCCCCATGAATGTTGCGCGCCGCCGGCGAGAAGGATTCGCCAGTCTGTTTCTTCAAATCCGGCCAGCTTTCCGGCATCGAGATCAACCTTAAGATCGCCGCCTACCCTTCCGCCGCCAAAATATGTTTCTTTATTATTAAGCCCTGCTGATGCAGTGCCGAGCACAAAGCGCGGTGTAATTTTTAGGCGTTCAGAGGCAATGCCGAGGGTGAACGGCACTGTTACGCCAAACAAACGGCTTCCGCCGGGCGATGAGAACGGCTGGTATGAATTGAAGGGATCCAGGTCGTCCGGCAGGGCAAGGTCTGTGCCGTCGCCGATATGTCCGGATTGAATACCGGCTGCTATCCTGCCGAGCTGATAGGTAATGTCGTCAGGTGTGCCGTCATCTTTTAGACCCCATTTGCCTTTAAAGCCTACGGTGGCTTCGTTCAAACGCACAAATCCGTATGCGCCGTCATCGTCGTTGACTGCAACGGACCTATCGCCATTGGGCAATCCGACAGTATATATACTAGGTGAATACACGCCTAAAGCGGCAAGTGCCGCATCGATAGTGTACTTTTTGTCTATACTGACGCCTGCGTAAGCCCTTACAAACGCAGCAGCTACAACATCAGAGGTTTTATCGTTCTCAGGCCTGTTAACGCCGATCACGCCGCCAATGCCTAGGGAGCTTTCAACTCCAAAGACGAACTCGGCGCCTTCGGCTAACGTTGCCCTCAACTGGCCATCGCCAGGGCCGCCTACACCGGCAAAGCCTGGCATGTACGTGAGCAGGATGTCGCCGGTTTTTTCATCGAACTTGCTGAACGTAAGACCAGTGAAATTATGCGTGATGGCCTGGGCATCCTTTTCAGGAAGGTCTTTGAGCATATCTGCATCGAGTTGCTTTCGGGCTACTCTATCCACCCTCTTGGCAACCTCGGCCTTGAGCGCATCGCCTTTATAATCTTTAAGGCTCTTTTCACCGGATGCAGCTTGCAAAGCTTGCACGTAGATCTTGCGGATAGTCACGATGATGCCAACTGCTCCCATCTGATCGCTTCCAAGCGTAATCCCCCTCTTTTCAAGGTCTTGAGGGATGCCCAATGCATCTTTTGGAACTGAGTTGAAATGGACAGTGCCGTTCTTACCATCAACAGACGCAACATACATTGCTGCGAGCTCAGAGAGGGTTTTGTCTTTATGTTGGAGTACGCTGGTTTCTATTTTTTTCTTCAGCTCAGGATCGATGGTTTCACCTGGCTTGGCTCCCAGCTCTTTGCGTATCATAGACCAGATACCGTAGAGCAGGGCTTTTTTGACCAGATTGTCTTGTGCTTCGAACCCATCGATAAGTGTTTGCGAAGGTCCGATAACTTTGACTTCTTTAAGAGAGACAGACTCGGCCTTTTTGCCGTCATCGCTGGTCTTCACGTTATCTACTGTCAAGGTGCCAAGTTTGTCAGCCATCTTTTTGGCGTCTTTCTCTTCGCCAAGCTTTGCATCCACAGCTGTAACCAAAGCATCGGCTACGGATTTTTGATCTGCCGTGGGGGCCTTTTCTAATGCCTCGCCATAAAGGCGCATGAGCTCGCGCCTGACTTCGGGCGGATATTTCTCAAAGGCCTTCATCAAGTCGGCAGGGGCCTGCTGGATAGTGAGTTTATAAGCCTTTGCCGTGTCTTTGTCCTTTGGGCCGGTCTTTAGCACGAACACATAGTCAAGATCGTCTTCAATGGCCTTTTTCTTTTTTGCATCTTTAGCCGCTGCTATATGTGGGAGCACGCGCTTTTTCACATCAGCTTCAACCTGATCAGCTATGGGCTGTGCTGCAAGGACCCTCTCACCCGAAGGCTCAACCTTTGCCAAACCCTCGCGGAACAGGCGTTTGGCAAGATCAGCGAATTTATCCAGCTTCTGGTCTCTTAAGCTCTTGATATACTTGCGCAGGGATTCGGGTATTTCGATTTTTTCAGGAGCTATGGTAACAAGGCCCAGTGCCTCATTCTTTATTAACGCCATCATCGGTTCGTAAGAAAGCTCTTGGCCGTTGTGCACAAATTTTCTGTCTGCATTCATCACATGATCTGCAGTACACACTGCAAACGGTTTGATTATATCAGGACCAAGAGGTGCTCTAAGCCCTGGGTTATTTTCGCAATTAAAGTAGGGCTGCGTACCGCCCACCTTGGCATACACGGCGTGAAAGTACTTGAGCTGGTCCGCGTTTAGGCCTTGGGTGTATTTGTCGTACACCGTGCCAACCTTGTTTTCGCACTGTGTGTTGACCGTGTTCTCTTCGGCCCACGTCTTTCCAGCCGCATCTGGAGCTTGATTTGCCCAGTCGCGACCGCAGAGCAGGTCCTGTTGTCTTTTCTTTGGAGTTACTGTGTCTTGTCCCGCGCTAATCATGTTGTCCTCCGGACTGTTGCTCCCCCCGTCCGAACATTGTTAGTTAATTATTTTCCTGGATTCGGTATGCCCCATCCCTTTGGCTGTGGCTTTGGCTGTGGCTTTGGCCTTGGATTCACTGGCCTCGGCTGTGCGGGCCTGGGTGCTGGCGTTGGCTTCTTCACAGCAATAAGGCCTCTGCGCATCTGAGCCGCTTCTCTATACACGTATAAAAAGAAATCGCTTTGAGGCGCATTGAGTTTTGTAACATCGACCGTGCCATGCTTTACAACTTCGAGTTTTCCGGCATCATTAAACTGGGTCTTGCCTGCTATCGCATCTACTTTGTCGAGATAATCACGCACTGGTTTTGCAAGTGTTTGTATGTCTTGACTGGCAAATAATTCTTCAACGGCGTTTTCAAAACGCTTTTGAACATATAGCGACTTATCTTTGTTTTTATATTCATCCTTAGTCGCCAACTCAGCGAGTTTTTGTGTTAATGTGTCTTGATATGTTTTGTAACTGAGTTTTGCTTTATGAGAGTAAAAGCTTGCCAGCAGCACATTGGCAAAATCAGCCTGACCGGAGTTTTCGCCCAAAGAGTTAAGCCAGCCCTTCATTGTTTCATCGGTGACTTCTTCGCCTTTGTTATTTTTTGCGAATGCAAATGCATCGAGCAGGGTCTTGATGGCATGCTCATTAAGCTCCTCGCCTCTTGTCTCTATCCCGAATTTATTCGTTCCCTTGAGAGTATGGTCTGCCTCTCTGAGTTTTGTTGTTACCTGATAGAAGTAAGTTGCTAGATCTTTATTGCTCATCGCAGGCTGCATAAGGGCAAATGCAGCACCAAAATAAATGGTGGTGGCAGGGGCCCATTTTTCCATTCCCAGGGTTTGTACAGCGGTAAGAAGCGCTTTCTGCTCGGTTTTATCCACTTCTTCGTTGAGATCGTAATTCGTGCCGTTAGTGCCGGTGACAGACTCAATGCTGAAGGAAGGACCATCCTGCCATGTGTACCAATGATCCTGCTCAAAAATCCTATTAAATGCTACGCGAGGTAAAGAAGAGAAGTTGTGCAAAAGCCATGTAGACTCTGTTGCATCCAGGTTGTAGTTGGTCGCAACAAGCCAGTCATTGATATCATCATCTTCTCTGATATCGTCGAGCGCTTTTTTCGTATCTTTGTCATCAAAGTTCAGTTGCAGGGTCATGCGCATGGCATTTTGCAATGCATCCTGGGTGAGCCCGGGGATTGTTGTCGTAATTCCATTGCTTGGATCAAGGCCCTCATACGGCTCCATGAGCCTGTAAGCGCTTTTTGCAGATGATTTAGCTTCGTTGCCATCAGACGCTGCTGGAATAGGAGCTGCAGAAGATGCTGGGGTTGCAGAGGGATCTGCTGTGGGTACAGGGGCCGCAGGCTGGTTGCCCGCAGGATCTGCTGGCTGACTTGCCGGCTTTTTCTCTTCATCGCTACCACATCCGGAAACACCAAAAATTAGTGCTCCTAAGCCTGCTGCTACCACTATAGGAATAATTGGGAATGGCATGACTAACTCCTCCTCATTGTATTTCTAATTACCGCCCCTTTTAATTATCGGAATATCCCCACCTGCACTCATTTGTACTCATAAGCATTATCGAACGAGCGCTGATTTTGTTGCGTGGTTTTTTTTATTTATTCAGCACCTTCAAAACATGCTTATATTTCAATGCGTTAGGCCTTTCATTGCCGGCTTCTCTCTAAAGCAACCCCGCCACTTGCTTAAGGCGGGGTTGTAAAAGTCACTTGTAAAAACATCGATGGCTTACTTTCCTGGATTTGGTACTTTCCAACCTCCACTTGGCGGCGGTGGCGGAGGCGGCGGTGGTGGTGGTTTTCCTCTGCCACCTCTAGCGATGAGTGTCTTTCCATAATCAGCTGCAGCTTGCTTGAGCGTTTCTAGAAGCACCTGTTGTTCATCAGTGAGTGCTTTGTTGAGATCAGCCTTATCCATCTCATCAAACTTCTTTAGAATCTTATCTAACTTTTCAAGCTGTACCATTGCCTCTTTCTTTTCTTCTAATTTCAACGTATGGCCATCGGGCTTTGCATAGCGGTTATCAGCCTTCTCCACTGCCTTGTTAAAATAGAAGAAGGCTTTTATGAGATCCACGAATGCCAATTCTTCTGAGACCTTTGCGCCCATTGCCTGGATTGCTCCGAACACAACAGACTCCTCGATGCTCGTGGGCGCAAGGCCTGCGATGAGCACAAGCAGGCCTTCCTCAGATTGATTGGCCGCACCCTCATAGTGCTTTTCAAAAAAGGATTTAACTGCATCTGTATATGCACCACTTACTTTTTTAACGTCTTCATCATCGCTTGCGATTTTATAAAGGCGATCTGCTGCGCCAAAGTAGATGCGCGCATCCCTATGCCACTTGTCGAGATTTGCCTTATTTGGGTCTTTACCCCAAAGATATTTGTAGGCTGCGAGCGAATCTGGCTCGACGTTTGGATGTGTCTCGTCTTTGGCAAAAGGATCAGGCGGCGGTGGTGCTGGTGGTTCTTCTGTCTGTTTTGGTGCTGGCGGCTCTGAATCATCGCATCCAGCGACAAGAGTGACTAAGGCAATTACGCCTGCAATAAGAAACGGTATTGGTATGGGCATAGTTTCCTCCGAGTTTTTTATTCAAACATTGAAACGCTTGTTACCTTATCGGCACAAGAAATACGAAGTTGCGTATCTTTTATCATTATAGTGATTAAGCGCCGTATAATACGCTAGCGCCGCATAACGCAAGTAATTTCTAGCAATTTCTACTGATGAAACAAATAGTTATGCATTCTTGCAGCAAATTGGGCAGCAAATTGGGCAGCAAATTGGGGACGTTTCCCGGTCTATAACTCGTTAAATTACAAAGCGAATTATGGCGATATTTCTGATTTTGGAACTGGCCTGTTCAGCATTCTAGACACTAGCCAGTGCGCAATCCCACATTTCTCAATAATTTCAAGCTCAATGTTTTTGGCACTTCTTTTGCTTTATGTCGGTATCACATGCCACGTAGCGCACGCATATTGCCTTCGGAGGGAATGCTCCACCTCATAGGAAGGGCAAATAACAAAGAAAAGCTCTTTCGACATCGTGTGGATTTTTTGCGTTTCAAAAATACGCTTCACCGTTTTCTCCATAAAGATCAGTGCGCGATTCAACACTATGCGTTTATGCATACACATTTCCATCTGCTTGCGTGGGTAGCAAGAACAGAACGGTTAGCTGCACTTATGAAAGCTGTGATGGTTTCTTATCAATATTATTATAGTCGACGGTATTCTTATAAAGGCCACCTTTGGCATAGCCGCTATAGAAGCATTATCATTTCAGATGATAGTCAATGGCTTCAGTGCGCTCGCTACATCGAATTGAATCCTGTGTATGCAGGAATATGTAAGGATCCAAAAGAGTATTGCTGGACGAGTTATCGCCATCATGCTTACGGGGCGTACGATCCGTTGATTTACGAGGTGTTTACTGTGCCCGGAGAATCGAAATGGAGGCGGGGCAGGCAAAACAGTGCATACCAAGAGTTTGTTCGTGCGGGCATTGATTTGGATTATCGGCGACTCAAAAGAGAGTTTGAGCAGAAGCGGTATGATGTAGATAAGGCAAAAGTTCCAAAAATCGAAAAACTTAAAAAATAGCATTTTAATTACAATGGGTTACGGAATGGGAAACGTCCCCGGAAGTGGGTTTGGGCGGTATAAGATTGTTGAAAAAATCGCCTGCGGCGGAACAGCCGAGGTGTACAAAGCCACCCTCCAATCGGATAACGGGTTTGCAAAGACCGTTGCCATCAAAAAGCTGCTTCCTTCATGGGATGACAATGAAGCCATGCTCATTGATGAGGCAAATGTGCTGTGCCATCTGGCGCACCAGTGCATAGTGCAGGTATATGAACTGGGGTGCGAAGATGGGCATTACTTTATTGCCATGGAATATGTTGACGGCATTGACTGCGCGCGACTTTTGACAAGGGCTATAAGAGATGAGGCGCCCCTTCCCCCCATTGCTGCCCTGTTCATTATATCTCAGGTGCTCACTGCTCTGGAGTTTGCCCATCGCACAAAAGATGAACGTGGCCATCCTATAAATCTTGTTCATAGGGATATCTCTCCATCAAACATCCTTTTGTCTTGGAATGGAGAGGTAAAGGTTACGGATTTTGGCATTGCCAAAGGAGCTCATCGCACCCAGCTTACCGATGCTGGTCAGGTTAAGGGCAAGTACTCATACATGGCGCCAGAGCAGGCCAAAGGCGAGCCCATTGATAAGCGCGCAGATATCTTTGCATGCGGAATTGTTTTGTTTGAGTTGCTCACAGCCAAGCGCTTGTTCAAAGGCGCTACCGATGCGGAGGTGCTGGGAAAGGTAAGCGACGCGGATTTTGATTTAAAACCAATCGATTCATTGCCGGCCGGGGTGCGCGCGCCTGTTATGCTGGCTTTAGCAAAAGATCCAGACTCTCGCTATCAGGAAGCCGGCGAGATGCTATTTGATGTGCGAAACGCCATGCAGGGCTTGGGTCAAATCTATTCTAGCCTGGAATTTGCGCATTATCTTCGCGAAACTTTTCCTGAGGATCTTGAGGATAATAAGGCTCCAAAAGTTTGCACCCAGGTCATGAGCCATCCGTTCGTTGTAAAGTCGCCAAAGCCTCGCAGTGTCGTGAGCGTGTTTATAAGCAGGTGGCATGTTGCGTGCACTGCAATTCTTCTTGCGGCCTTAGTTACTTCTCATAGTGCTAGCGGGCATGTCATCGCGAGCCCCCCAAAGATCGTTGGGGGGCGTGGCGATCTCCGAAATCAATGCATTGAAGGAGATTGCTTCGGTCGTTCCTCCCTCGCAATGACAAAAAACGCCACACCGAAAGTGAAAGGCGTTATTGCAATAGATAGCGAGCCGTCTGGCGCTAAAGGCACGTTCACCCTGGGCGATAAGACGATGAAGATCACAACCCCGTTTGCAAGAAGCGATATCGAGATAAGCCAAGGAGTCGATGCCCTGGTTAAGATATCAGCGCCTGGTTTTGATGTAGCCAAAGAGAGCTTTTCATTTAGCCCTTCATCAACAGCATTTGTGCGCGAGATAAAGCTTAAGCCAAAGTATGATGCAAAGATTTTTGTAAATGCACAGCCTTGGGGGCTGGCAACTGTTTCAGATTATGTGCAATCGCGCGAGACGCCGCTTGCAGGCATCAAAGTCAAGGCAGGCACCCATCTTGTAAAGGTCATCCATCCACCAACCGGCCGTACGATATCGCGAAGCGTGAATATAGAAGACGGCCAAACGAAGAGATGTTTTGCGAGGTTCGGGGACAGAACAACAATGTGGTGCAGGTAAACACAGATGCGAGAGCGGCAAGAAAGGGAACTAAGTCTGTCATTGCGAGCCCCGACAGGGGCGAAACAATCTCCGCGCTTGTCATTGCGAGCGAAGCGAAGCAATCCCCCATTGCAGGAGATTGCTTCGTCGGCTTCGCCTTCTCGCAATGACAAACCGATAATCATATGAATCAAAAAACATATTATGTGTACATTATGACGAATGAATACAACACAGTGCTGTACACAGGTGTGACAAATGATATTCATCGAAGAGTTTATGAACACAAAAATTTATTGATTCGTGGTTTTACTTCAAAATACAGCATAAAGAAGTTGGTATTCTTTGAGCAAACTAATGATATAGAAGTTGCTATAACGAGAGAGAAACAGGTTAAGGCAGGTCCAAGAAAAAAGAAAATTACATTGATAGAGGAGAAGAATCCTGATTGGAATGATTTGAGCGAGGGCTGGTTTTGAAGGAGATTGCTTCGGGCTGCGCCCTCGCAATGACATATTGGTTGTCATTGCGAGCGAAGCGAAGCAATCTCCGTTGGAATCCGGTCTCGCGTGTCTCGCCTTTCTCGCAGTATGTGTATCATTCTCGTCATCACTATATTGTTTTAAAGCACTTTGCAAAACAGCTGGCTTTTCTATCTCCCTAAGATAACGAAGGTTTTCCTTTCGTAGATATTGGCACGGATCATGCTTAAGCAATAAAGCATGAAACGCGCCAAGATTATTCTTATAGCACTTATCCTAATATCAGCGTGCGCTGCATCTGTGCACGCAGCCAGGCAAAAGATAGATATCCCTGGTGCACAATCTCAGCCGCAAGGAAGCGACATGCCACCCATAAATCCCTTTTCAAAAAAAGACATGCTTTCGCTTAAAGATGCTTTTTCCATGGACGGCGTGGCAGGCTTTGTAGAGGGCCGCGCGCGCGAGACCATTAAGTTTGCGCTCTCAAAACAGGGAGCAGACTGGATGTGCGATGCATTTGCAGATGCCTTAAACGCGCGCAAAAACGGTGGAAATGGCTTTGATCTTGCCGCGCTGTTTAAGCAGGATGAGGAGCTCAAACAGAGGGTTAAGGAGAACATCAAACAAAGGCTAAAAGAGTGGCTGCCCGGACAAGTAAAAGACGTGGTCACAAACCAACTCTTGGGCGCTGCCCTTGGCGAAGAGGGGCTAGAAGAAGCAAAGAAAATAGCAGACAGGGTTGTGCAAGAATTAAACACCAGCCTTAATGAAAGAATCGATGCCATTGCATCTGGTTTTTACGATTCCACGATCGATCGCCTTAAACAGGAGCTTTCAGAAAAGGGCATATCCCAATGGCTGGATGTAACCGATCTGCGAGGCTCCATAGAGCGCGCACTTAACACAGGCACATTGACAGAGCTTGCATCGGGCGAAATCTCGCGCCTTGTAGGCGATGGCGTAGTGGTTGGTATTCGTGGCCGCATAGAAGATGCGCTTAATGGAAATCTACCGCCAGAGGTCGCGCAGGCCCTAAAGGCTGGGCCAGAAGAATTTGAAAAATACATAAATCAGGTGCAGCAATATCTGCCCGGCAATCAATTACAAAATCTTACGAACTCGGTTTTGAACAAACCCTTCATAAAACTCCCCACGCCTGCTTATGCATCCATGCTGGCTGCAAGCGCTACAACGCACTATGCGCGCGCTTTCAACGGTGTGTATGTGGATGCATATGAGCTAAAGCGTGCCGTGGAGGTTACGCGCGTTATGGTGTGGCAGATCCAAAACAAAAAGCACATAAGCCTCTCTCTTATGCAGCTTGGCAACCTTGCGCGCGATATTGCTTGTGGCCTTGGCCTTGGCGCTGGGTTTGATAACATCATGAGTCAGATCAAAAAGCCCTTGGAGCGCGTGCAAGATCTTACCGACAGAATAGATGGCATGCTTATGAAGCCCATAAACCAGGTGCGCGCTGAGCTCCAAACCTTGGTGGGTCAGGTCCAACAGGAACTTACAGCCCTTCAAGAGCAGTTGATAGCTCCCATAAGAGATGAGTTGGAAAACACCAAAGGTTGGATTCAGGATGAACTCGATAGGGCTAGGTGGAATATCGAAGGCGCCCTGCCGGAAGGCTTTAACGGAATACCTGGTTCATGGGAAGATGCCAAAGAGGCATTGGGCCTAAAGGACGGCGTATTGGGTGAGTTTGGAGATTTTAAGCCAAAGGATGTGCTTGGCGATGCTGCCGACAAAGTTAAGCAAGATCTTGAGGAACTAAACGATGCTATATCAGAAGATCTTGCAACCGTTGCTTCTGAGGCGCTTGAGGGCGTGCACCTGCTTGGGCCCGCTGCAGAGATTTTGGATGTAGAGCGCGTGCCTGCGCAAAATCCATCTGATGAGAGCGCGCTAGATCCTGTGCTTTTGCACAATGGCGAGTATGTGCAAAAGGTTACAGACGTTGTGATCCCAGGCCGGGGCATAGATTTTCGATTTACACGAACATATCGCGGAAGATCCGAATTTCTAGGAGAGTTGGGATGGAGGTGGACGCACTCATATGCTGAAAGGCTTTTACCTTGGAAGGATGGCCTCACATATATAGACGAAGATGGTCGCAAGTTTTTCTTTCAAAAAAATGCTACAGGTTTCATCTCTCCGCCTGGCATTTATGCAAAGCTTGTGTACCAAAGAGGCAGCGGGCATGCGCTTTATTTGCGCGATGGTGTGGTAACGACCTTTGATGCACATGGAAGGCCGCGTTTTAAAGAAGACAGGCATGGCAACTGCATTCAATATGAGTACGACAGCAAAGGATTGCTTGCTGCTGTCATTGATGTGTTTGGCAGAAAAGTAAGGTTTGAGCGCCAAGAGGGCGGGCTCATCTCTAAGATAGAGGATTTTGCAGGCCGCACCATATTGTTTCAATATAATGATGCAAAAGAGCTAATCGGCGTAACATCGCCTTCATCTGTAGACTTCCCCAAAGGAAAGGAGACCTCATACAGATACGCGCGCGACGGCTATGGACCCATTCATGCTATCTCCATGATCATGGATCCCACGGGCAGGGTGTGGCTAAGGCTGCGCTACGATAATCAGGGTAGGGTGATAGCCCAGCGCTATGGCGATGGGCCATGGATGAAGGTGGTCTATGCAGATGGGTCGGGCGATGTGGCCGAAAGAACATGGGTTACAGATCAGCTAGGGATCACGCACCTTTATGAGCACGATGCCAGCGGGCACCTGCTCAGGCGTTGGCTATATAATGATAAGGCCTATGAGCTTCTAAATTCATATCATTATAATAGGGACGGAGAGCGCACGCTCGATTGTTTGCCTTCAGGCAGGTGCACGGCAATTAAATATGGCTCTGGAGAGATGGCCGGCCTGCCAAAGGAGATTAGCGAAATTCCCCAAAATGGCAAAAAGTCACGCACTATTCGCATCGAACACGAGCCAAAGTACGCAAGGATATCGCGCATCGATCTTCCTACAGGCGTGTCAGAGCGGGTGGAATATGCGGATGATAGGGCGGCTGATCCAATTGCTCTATATAGAAAAATAAGTCAGGGTTGTCATTGCGAGCGAAGCGAAGCAATCCCATGGCCTTCGGGAGATTGCTTCGGGCTTTGCCCTCGCAATGACAACTGGAAAAAAATCGCAGCCTATTCCTTTAACTCATTTGGCCAACTCATGAGCGAAACAGATGCGCTGGGGGTGGTTACAGAATACAAATATTATCCAGCTAATGATCCAGATGGCGATGGAGTTTCTATCGATCGGAATGACAACGTAAAAACCGGCGGGTATTTAAAAGCAATAGTCGGTGATGCTGTTGATTCTGAACAAAGAAAGGCAAAAGGTGCGCCTGTCAAAGCTGCCACATCCTTTGAGTACGACCCTATGGGCAACATCGTATCTTCCACTGATCCCTTAGGAAGAACTTCTAAATATCTTGTTAACGCGCTCAACCAGGTATTGCGCGATGAAAATCCTGGGCTTTGGCCTATTCGATATTCGTTTGATGCAAACGACAATCTCGTGCGCGTTAAAATAGAGCGCCCAAACCATCCAATAGAGCATGAGCTTGAGTACAGTGCCTTGGATAAGCTGGTGGCTAAGACAGAGCAAATATCAGATGGCAAGCATGCTAAGACGCGCTTTGTCTATGATGCAGCAGGAAGGCTAGTTCAAATAATCAAGCCAGAAGGCAACTCCATAGAATTTGAATATGATCCGGAAGGCCGCATCATGTGTGTGATAAGGGGCGCGAGTTCTTTAGAGCGAGCGCGTGAATGTGTTAAGCGCAATCAGGATGGAGAGGTAATTGCCCATATAGACGGCAGCGCCGTGCGCACTGAGTTTGAACTCAATGGCTTTGGCGAGCAGGTTGCAAAAAAAGATGCACTGGGAAATCGCACTGAGTTTGCAAGAGACGATGCCGGCCGCATAAATGCGATCAAAAACCTTGATGCTTCCGGCAAACTTCTTGCCGAAGAGCATCTAACCTATGAAGGCGAACTTCTTGTACAACGCGCACAAAGGCTTTGGCTCGATGATCCATCAAAATCCAGATGGGTGAAGACGAGCTTCGAATATGATGAAGCCGGCAACATTATTGGATCAATGGATCCGCTAGGTGCGCGCGCAAAAATCTTGCGCGATGGGTTGGGTTTGGTTGTTGCTGAAATAGATGCAGACGGAATGAAACAAGAATATGTTCGCGACAAACTCGGCCGAGTTGTTGAATCATACATAGAGAGTAAGGAACACGGTTTGTCATTGCGAGCCCTTCGACCTAGCTCAGGGCAGGCTCCGCAAAGCAATCTCAAGCTAGACCTTGAGGTGTTTTCATATAATGAAGCCGGAGATCTTACGAGCTTTAACCACGGCTGGACAAAACCCAGGCAGTACGAATACGATGGCCAGGGAAATTTCATACGCATAAGGGACCCTGTAGAAGGTATTACTATTTTTGATGTGGATGATATTGGCAGGCGCACGGCCGTAAATCACGAGGGCGCGATCACAAAATTTGTTTGGGATTACAACGGCCGGCTGACAAACGCAACAGATGCAAATGGAAACGCCACGGAGTTTGGCTATGATGATCTGGATCGTTTGGTCTTAGAGCGTTTTGCAGATGGCGGCATAAAGCGCACTCAATACGATGGAGCAGGCAGGGTGCTGAGCATACAAGGACCGGGCAGGTCAGTAACAATTACCTACGATGCAGCAGGCCGGCTTGCCTTGCGCGAGGCCCACACAAAAGAGGCAAAGGGCGTGCAGCGCTTTTGGCACGATGGCATGGGCAGATTAACTTACGCAGAGGATGGAGAAGCTATCTCCAGATTTGTTTATGATTCGCTATCCCGCCCTTTTGCAGAATCAGTAGGCAGCTGGTGGATAACACGCGGGTTTGACGATGCAAATCAAGTGGTATCGCTTGGCCTTCCTGGTAAAGATTCATTCTTTTATTACTATACGCCTGCAGGTTTGTTGAAGGCGGTCATGGGCAAAAATAGTCGCATAGCGTCCTTTGAGCGTGACGAGTTGGGAAATATCATCCGTCAGAATATGGCAGGCAGGATTGCGCTTGGTCTTGAGCGAGATGATTGGGGAAGAGAGATAGCGCGGCAGTATAAATCTTCTGATGGCAGACCTGTGGCTCAATGGAAATATGAGCTCGACGAAGCAGGCCGCGTGAAAACCGAGAAGGATTCGTTAAGGGACGTATCCAGGCAGTATGTGCGCGATGCCATGGGGCAGCTAACAGGCGCTTTTGAAGATTCGAACAGAAAGTGGACATATGAGCTTGATCCTGTGGGCAATATCTTAAGCGCTAAAGATGAAAACGGCACAAGGCAGATGAAGTACAATGAACTGAATCAGGTTATTAAGATTCTAGGAGATCGCCACGCCTCTATCGAGGCTCGCGATGACAACCAGTTTGTCATTGCGAGGAGTCCCGCTTTGCGGGACGACGAAGCAATCCCCGTCCAACAATTTCAATATGATTCCAGCGGCAATCTCATCTCCGATGGTAAGTGGAACTATGAATACGATGCTTGGGGCAGGCTTACTTCAGCGCGCTATGGCGAAGAGACCATTGCTCGATATAGCTACGATGCCTTTGATAGAAGGATCGAAGAGAACTTTGCCGATATCTCGCACGAGTTCATCTGGGATGGCTGGCGCTTAGCACATTTAGATTCAACCGAAGCAGCACAGAGCTTTGTATATGCAGATGGACTTGGCGCTCCTGTTGCTTCGGTAACATCGGACTTTCCTTCCTTATTCATAACCGACCGCATGGATTCAGTGCGCGGCATAGACGGCATTGATAACGAGCTTTCAGCCAGGTGCGACTATAGCCCCTATGGTGAAGAGATAGGCTGCGAAACAGATCAATCGAAATATGAAAGCCTCTTTGGATTTGCAGGACAAATAAGAGGAGCGGATGGCAAGCTAACATACATGCGCTATCGCAATTATGATCCAGAGCTTATGCGGTTCATAACGCCTGATCCGTTGGGGTACAAGATCGTGCACTATTATAATGATGAATCAGCTTTTGGACCTGGGCTTTCATATCATGCATCGCAAGGCACAACATCGCGCGCATCCATTCCCAACAGACCGCTTTCAATAAGCAACGCTTATGAAGCATATCCATACGGCAGATTTTTTAGCGGATTATCTGCTAGAGCATATCAAGGAGAGATGAGTCTTTATGTATATGCAGGCGGCGATCCTTCCACGTATTGGGATCCGTTTGGCCTTGCCAAGCTCATATTCGAACGAAGCACAGAGAAAATGGTTTTGGAGGATAAGAATGGTTATGTTGTTAGTATATACGAAGTAGCAAATCGTACAGTAAGACCAAATGCCAATCCTTTAGCCGAAGGAAAGTATGGCCCATTTCCAGATGGTACTTTCTCACTAGGCGTGCCTGAGTTTTATACCAAAGAGTATCGCGACAAGTTCTATGAACGATTTGGATTAGGCACGCCAAAAAAGGGCGAAAGCCGCGTTAGTGGGCCGTACTGGAGCAGGGGTCAAGGCCGCCAGGGTAACTACAGTTTATTGCAAGGATCTATAAGGGTTAGAGCTGGCGCACCTACCTCAGGTGTGGACCTGACAGCATGGCGCAGAGAGCTTTTCATCCACGGCGGCAGAAACAACAATCCCATACACCCAACACACGGTTGCATGCGCGCCCGCGACGACGAGTTAGAAACGCTTGCAGCCAACTTCATTGCCTTTCGTAGGCAGGGCGACCCAGTAACAGAGTTGATTGTGAAGTAAGTCCTGTGTGTCATTGCGAGCGAAGCGAAGCAATCTCCTGTATAGAATATGAACAAGAAAACTTACTATGTGTATATTATGACCAACGAATACAACACTGTGCTATATACAGGTGTGACAAATAACATTGAACGTCGCGTTTACGAAGATAAGAATTCATTGATACAAGGTTTTACTTCAAAATATCGTGCAATGAAACTAGTATACTTTGAAGAAACAGATGAAATAAAAGTTGCTATATCTATAGAGAAACAAATTAAGACTGGTTCAAGAAAAAAGAAAATCGCATTAATAGAGGAGAATAACTCTGATTGGAAAGATTTGAGCGAGGGCTGGTTTTGAAGGAGATTGCTTCGTCGCTAAACGCTCCTCGCAATGACACATCGGATGTCATTGCGAGTGAAGCGAAGCAATCTCCGTTGCTTGCTCATTTATGTTTTTGGTTGTCTCGTTACCTCCACCTCAAACGAATCCTGATTTGTTTCGTTATCAGTGTCTCTTACGATAATCGTGATCGTGGCAGTGCCGGTTTGATTTTGCGCTGGCGTTACTTTCACGGTGCGCTCTGAGCCGGACCCGCCAAGGGTTATGTTGGCGTTGGTTGCAGGCACAAGGGTGGGTGTATCGGATGTGTATGAGAGCTTAAGTTGATCAGCCGGCGTCTCATCGTCATAAACATTAAAGCCAATCACACCCGTTGATGAATTCACGCTTATGTATTGATCTGGAATGCCTGAGATCATGGGGTAGCCTGCATGGGCTAGGATTGGAAAAAGTTGTAACACCGCTGCTACAATAAAAACGACTAAGTATAATTTTTTCATGAATATCTCCTCATGAGACGTTGTCCAATTCCGAAAACACGATAGACACGCTGAGCCCGTCCCCAGCTCTGTTTGCAAATAAAAGCTTTAACCCGCATAAGTTTGCTATCTTAATGCAAAGGCTCAGTCCCACGCCGATCGAGTCGGTAAAATCGTTGCGATCGTTGAGTGCATCGATGAGTTCGCAAGAAAGGCCCGGCCCTTCGTCCTCCAGCACTATAGCGGTTTCTTCACGGTCTTTTGCTATGGACAGTGCGCATCCTGTAGATGGCGATGTGTGCTTTTTTATATTGCGAATGAGGTTATCGATGATCGGAAACAATAGCCGGGGGTCAGTGCGCACGTCGATTTTTTCAGCAGCAGAGAATTGTATTTTGCGGCCGAGGAGTTTTTCCCATCCTGAGATATGATCATCCAACCATTGAACCAGTTCAAATTCATAAGGCTGATAGAGATTTTTTTCCACTGCCGCATCGCCAAGCTGCATGACTGCATCCACAATGCCTGCTATGCGCTGAATCTCTTCTAGCGAACTCATAAGTGTGCGGCGAAAATCCTCTACAGTGGCATCTTGCTTTTGCAAAGCGATCTCCGCTTCGCCTTGAAGAATGGTGAGAGGTGTTCTTAGCTCATGAGCAACATAACGGCTCATGCGCTGCATCCTGAACATGGTGGCGCGCGTTCTTTTGATAAGATTATTGATGCCGTCGATTATGTCGTGAAGATATTGTCCGTGTCCTCCCATGTTAAGAAGCGTCCACTGATCTGCTGCTTCTGGATTCATAAGGCTTAAATGATTTGAGATCGTCGTGACGGGCTTAAGCAGCCGTGTGGCGATAAAGCGCGCCAACGCAATAGAGAGCGCGATCAGGACGCCCAGGACGATGAGCATGCGCGGCCACAACCCTTCCATGATATCGGAATATTTCGGCAACGGAATCACAACCTGCAAATACAGCGGCATATGCTTTCGGCCCAAATAGGGGACAGTAAGGCTTTCATAATCACGCATGTCCCTGTCGATTGTTTCAAATACAGGCTTGTCAATGCGCTGCCTGAGCATATCAGGCAGCAAGTCATAACCCTCGCCGGCTGTGGTGTAGATGAGCTTGTTGGACTTGTCGAAAATTCGAATCACTTTGTCGACGCGATCCATCTGAAGCGCGGATTCGATAAAGCTGTTTAGCTGATTGAAGTCCTCAAGTTCGGCAAAGTCCTGTATGCCCAAGGACATGAGCGTGGCCGTTGTTGCCTGAAGCTGCTGATGTATGGAATCGCGGTGGCTCTGGATGAGAAGGCTTCCGGTAACGATTGCAGCAGCTATGGTGCTGGCGGTTGCCATGAGCCACATGGCTACGGCGACTTTGGTTTGAAGCGTGAACTTCATATCACGATTCTCCAAGCCAGTATCCGACGCCGCGGCGACTTTGGATGAGCGGTTTTGCGCCTCGATCGATCTTGGCCCTAAGAGTTGCAATAGTCACCTCTACCACATTGCTCCCGGGGATGTGATTCATATCCCACACTTCATCCAGGATCATGGTCTTGGAAAGTATGTGCCCCGGGTTGCGGGCAAGGGCGCAGAGCGTTTTGAACTCCTTGGCAGTTAGATCCACTCGCCTGATTCCGCGCACTACGCGTTGGGTTTCAAGGTCTATGTGCAGATCAGAATATTCGATCACTGTTTTACGCTTGCCGGCAGGCGACCCATCTGTGCGACGGCATAGGCTGCGTATGCGAGCTACAAACTCCGATACATGAAAGGGCTTGCCGAGGTAATCGTCCGCCCCTTCAACAAGACCCCTTACACGCTCATTAACTTCAGCAAGGGCGCTTAAGACTAAAATGCGGGTTTGCGGTGCAAGGCGTCGTATATGGGGGATGGATGTTATGGAATCAATGTTTCCAAGCAGGCGATCCAGCACGATGACATCATACTTAAAGGTCCGTATAGCAGCCATCATCTCATCTTCTGAACCGACTGAATCCACTACCATACCAGCCTGATTTAGGGCTTCTGCCGCAAAATCCCTTACCTTTTGTTCATCTTCTACAACAAGGATCTTCATGGCCAGCGCGTATAGCATATAAGAGGGTATTGCCGTCAAGTATCTTTAAAATTAAGAAAAAATCATTTTCGTTTAATCTTCACCTCATGAGAGGGCTATAGAAGACCACCCGAAAGGAGGTGATAATATGAAGAAACTAATTGGCGTAATGGTAGCACTAGCTTTCGTGCTGGTCGCAGCAGGCCTAAAGGCAGAGGAAACAAAGACAGCCGCAGCCACAAAGACAGCTACTGAGAAGAAAGCAGAGGAAGTTTGCAAGGCAAAGAATCTGGCTGGCGATGCTTTGAAAAAGTGTATCGATGAGGAGCAGAAGAAATTGGAAGAGCCGACAGCAACACAGAAGTAATTTCGGCTACAATATGAAACATGGCCCACGGGGAATATCATTTCTTGCGGGCCTTTTTCATTTTCATAGAAACGGCATATGCTGGCTGGTTCAGGGCGATGCGTGGATGGCAAGCGAGAGCCAGTCATCAACAAAACTTGCGGCCCCACAGTTTTTCCAAAAAACTTCAGTCGTCATTTATCATGATAAATGACGACCCAGGTGTCAGTTAAAATAATCATTTTCTCAATTTATGTTATCCGATCATATATACATCATATAACATATTGATATTATATGATATATTTCAAAGAAAACATGTAGAGATTGATTGCGGCGAGGCAAGGATAGCAGATATGTATTGATTAATTGACTGTATTTGATAAAATATAGTCAGTTAATTGACTGAATTATAATAAATAGAGTCTATGTATATTCCGCAATATCAGCTTAAAAACCTAAAAAAGGCACTTTCGCCCAACATGGTTGTTACTATTTATGGCCCTCGCAGGTGCGGTAAGACCACCCTTTTGAAGAAGTTTCTTGAAAAGGAAAAAAGGTCATTTTTGATGGTGAGTGGAGAAGACATAAATGTTCAAGAGTATTTAAGCAGCCAATCTATCGCAAAACTCAAAGGGTTTGTTGGAAAGAATAGGCTGCTCGTAGTGGATGAGGCTCAAAAAATTCAAAACATCGGTTTGAACCTTAAGCTGCTGGTCGATCACGTCGAAGGCATTGAGATCATAGCAACAGGTTCTTCATCATTTGATCTTGCTAGAAATGTAGGTGAACCCCTTACAGGAAGAAAGAAAACGCTCAAAATGTATCCCCTGGCTCAGCTGGAGATAATGCAAATGGAAGAGCAATTCGAAATCGATGCACATCTGGAAAGCAGGTTGATTTATGGTTCATATCCTGAAGTGGTAATAACTAATGATGACCATGAGCGAGAACGATATCTAAAGGAAATAGTCGCCTCATATCTATATAAAGATATACTAGAGCTTGATGGGATTAGACACTCCGACAAAATAGTAAGGCTCTTACAGTTACTTGCTTTTCAGATTGGCAAAGAGGTTTCTTGTGATGAGCTTGGTACACAGCTAGGCATTAGCAAGAATACGATTGATAAATATTTGGATCTTCTTGAAAAGACCTTTGTCGTCTTTCACCTATCGGGTTTTAGCAGAAATCTCCGTAAAGAGATATCCAAGACCTCACGGTATTTTTTCTACGATGTAGGTATTCGCAATGCCATCATCAACAATTTTAATTCGTTAAATCTCAGAAATGATATTGGCATGCTCTGGGAGAACTATGTCATTGTAGAGCGAATCAAAAAACAGGAATATCTGCAGATAAGCACCAACAACTATTTTTGGAGAACATACGATAAAAAAGAAATCGATCTTATCGAAGAGCGCGAAGGCTTGCTCCATGCATATGAAGTAAAATGGGCTCCAAGGAAAGCTAAGGCTCCTAAAGATTGGATCGAGGCTTATAAGGATTCAAAATACGAATTAATAACCAGGCAAAATTATCTTGAGTTCATTACGTAGTACTGCATCGGGCACAGAAACGGGCATGTTATTAAAGAAACGGCATATGCCGGCGGTTTTCAGGTGATGCATGGATGGCAAGCGAGAGCCAGTCATTGCCCTCCTTGAACATGACCTTGAGCTTATAGAGTTCTTGAAGAGTCCGCTTTAGTTCCTTTGAATCGATTTCTGAAAATTGCCTTTGAATCTCATCCAGCTTTCTTATCTTATCGCAATAGAGATATAAATCTCTTATCCAGCCTTCGAGTGTTACTGAACTGGAACCTTCTCTGAAGTCTTCAATTCGTAAAAAATCTTTACAGTCGGTATATGAAAGGAAATAGCGGCCTGCCTTTTTAGCTTCTTCATAGCTCTTCTTCCACTTCTTCATTTTATTCAAAAATTCGTGATGTTGCTTTGTCATGTTCCTGGATTTGAACGAGAGATATTGCAACTTGATTTCATGCGCTATCCTTGTTGGTAAATATTCATAAAAGTACGTATTATGATTAATAGATGTAACCCCATATTTTTGTGGCTGTTCTGCAACAAGTGATCCAATTTTAAGAATAAACCAAGCTACGTTAGGCGTGCTATATTGTATTGCGAAATCGATTGTCGATATTGTCCTATCTAAATCTGCCCCTGTTTCTGTGGGAAAATTTATCATTAAATTGCTCTGCCCTGCATCTAAGCCGATTTCTGCACAATATTTGAGGGCAGCAAGATTCTGAATAGTTGTCGTGCCTTTATTCATCTTTTTAAGAAGCTTTGAATCAAGCGCTTCTATACCAATCTGCGCTTCGCATGCACCTGCTTTCTTTAACTCGATGAGAACCTCTTTAGGGGTGTCGGCTCTCAATTGAGTGACGATTTTATAATCTCTGCGATGTTTGGATAGCAATCTTGATAACGTTTTAAGATAGTCAGGCGACATCATAAGTGCAGTGAAGATAATCCTGTCGACTCGATTTTTTTTGGTTAATCTCTTAACAAGCTTAGCTACAGCCTCTGGTTTGCGCATGCGATAACCCTGCCATACGCTTCGATCTCCGCAAAAGGCACACCTGAACAGGCACCCTCTGCTTGTCTCTATCGGCAAAAACGCATAGAGTTCCTTGTTAGCTAGGCTATCAAGCTCGTTAAGAGTATTATAATAATCATCAAAATCTGGATCTGGAAGATTTGAAAGATCAGGGATCTGTTTTTTCTCATTATGACAAATCCTATCACCATCGCGATATATAAGACCCGGAACCTCTGTCTCAAAGGTTCCAGTTTTCTGCTTTAGTCCATTAAGCAGGGCTGTGAAGGCCAGCTCCCCTTCCCCGTCAACGCACCAATCGATGTGTGGATTTGTTTTCAATATCGATGCGCCTAGCGCACCCCTTACTGGATCTCCTCCAAGGACTATGCGGATGTTGGGATGGTCCTTCTTTATCCATGAGGCAAACAGAAGTGAAGCAAAGAGCTGGCCCAAAGTTGTTGAAAACCCTATCAGCCTGTAGTGGCTCCAATCATGGGTTTTATATATTTGAGTAAGCGAGCGCTCGAGTGAACGAAGATTTTTCTGGGGATAATCTATAGATCTTCCAATATATTCCAAAAGCTTATGTTTTTCGTCTTTATACAAAAGAGCTGCGCACAGCGCCTCTCCAACATGGCCTTTTGATGACTCGTCTGCTACATCATCTAGAATTTTATCGTATCGATCTATACCAAAGAGAGCAGCAAAAGGAAGGTGGAGCTGAAGCGCATCGACTTTATGCCCATATCTTCTTGCAAAGGATGCAAGTGCGCCGATTGCCACTGATGGCGCACGATATTCAGCCCAGGGGAGTGATATGATGGCAGCCCTGTTAGCATTCATATTAATCTTCTAATCGACCCATTTCAGATCTATCTTGACCGCGTACTTTTAGCAGGAAGAACAGCGCGACGGCCGAGCTTACTCTTAAAACCAGCTTTCTTTGCGGTGATACTTCCTGTCTTTTTCATAACAACCTCCTCATTTTTCTATTATTCCTCTTGTTTCAGTTATAAGTGCCCAATCAGTTCGAGCACTGAATTTATGCAAGTTCTGTGCAAAAAAACACTATACCATAACATCTTGATAACATAATAACATTTAAAATCATACCTGTTACCATAATGAAAAATAGCGCCTTTTGGAAGTTAAAAATTTGACACGTCTTAGAGGCTGTTGATTTTCTCTCGATGCATATTAGGTATGAAAATAGGTGGAGATGTAGTATTTATGCATATCAGCAGGTGATTTGAGGATGCGTCATAAAATCGACGGGGGTAAAAAATGCTAAAGCGCGGTGGTGGGCAAGGGAGTTTTTGGGGTACGGAATGGATCGAGCATTTGATCGACGAGGAGAGTTTCGAGTGGCATTTCAGGCGAGTGGTTCGGCCTCTGATCAGCGACGAGGATTTTGCATGGGCTTAGAGTCCGGACCGAGGGAGAGGAGCGATCCCGCCATCGTTGATTGCATGTTCTCTGATATTGCAGCAGCGGTATCGGTTGTCGGATCGGGAGATGGAGCGGCAGATCCGGTTTAATTTGGCTACGAAGTACGCATTGGGATTGCCGATGGATGACGGAGGATTCGATCACACGGTGTTGTGCAAGTTTCGGGGGATGCTGGTGGAGAATGATCAGACGGCGGTATGTTTTGATAGATTTCGAGAGGCGCTTATCCAGGCTGGGCTAATAAAAGCTGGGGAGACTGGAGTGATCGACACCACGCATGTGATCGCGGATATCGCGATACCGAACACGATCGAGTTATTGCGGATGGGGATTAAGGGGGTGTTGCGAAGCGCGGAGAGGCTTCCAGGGGGAGTGGGGAATCAGTTGGCAAAGAATTTGGAGTTAGGAGTTGTGTTTGAGATTGCAAAGCGCGGGGAGGAGAAGAATCATTTGGTGGAGCTGGTACAGGCAGCACGTCGGCTGTTGGAGTATCTGGAGAAGAGCGGGGATGGATTCATCACGGCGATCGAAGGGATGCTTGGGAATCGGCATGACACGTGGGGAGTGGGTGAGATGATGGCGGAGCTTTCGTGTGCTGGGATCAAGCCCGCATCAGTGGTGGGAGATGCGGATGAAGGCTTGGGTATGTATCTGGAAGGAAAAGGCACGAAGGTGGTGACGCCTCTGAAACAGAGGAGCGAGAGCAGCGTTTTTGCGAATGATATGTCTGAATTGATCCAGGGCCAGAGTGGAGCGCCGAGCATGCGATGTCCTGGAGGTGAAGAGACGTCGGCAAGTTATGTGACATGGCGGGGGCGGCATTACTGTGCTGGCATCACCGAGTTTTATGTATAGGAAGCGTAAGGCAGCGTTTAACGAGACTGCAACATACAAGGAGCTCATGAAAAAGCGCGGAGCGATCGAGCGAAAGAACGGACAATTGAAAAACGGGTTTGGGATGAGGCGGTGCCGGTATCGTGGTCTGGCAAAATTCAGGTTTCAGTGTTTCTTCACGGCGCTGGCTGCAAATATTCAGCGGTTGATAAATATCCTAATCAATGCTCCGCCGGTGAGACTTGTTCCGATGGCGGCGGTTGCGTAACAGTACCCCTTCCCTAAGAGCCATGCCCCCGAGAGCCGGGGAAAGGGAAAACAGAAGGAGGCGATACAGGGGGCAAACCGAAATTTCAGCCTTTTTTCAAAAAATCGCCCGATTTTTAATGACCTAAACCCCCTACTTTATCAACAGCCTCTCTTAGTTGAACTTTTTTTAAAGAAACGGCATATGCCGGCGGTTTTCGGGCGAGGCGCGGATGGATGGGATTATGTTCATTACTCTTCATTAAAATAGAGTGTAGTAGGTGTGTTCATAAGAAATTTGTCAATTGTGATGCCAATTAACTGATCGCTTGCAAAGGGAGTGTCACAAATGACTGTGAGCTTCTCATTTGGAAAAGTTTTGTTAAACCAGCCAAAATCCAGCGGACCCGCGCGTCCACGTTTCACTTCAATCATTTGTCTGTCATGCGTTACAAAATCAATTTCATGCTCCTTCGATGCCCAAAAACCAATGACTTCAGGATTTTCAACTTGTGCAAGAACAGCGCGTCGCCATAATTCTTGGGCAACAAGCCATTCAAGCAAGTATGATTGCACATGCGAATCCAAAGCTTCATATTCGTGAATATGGCGCGGCATTGAAGGGTGAAAAGACAAGGCAGCTGCAAGATTGATGAAGTGAAATTTGCAGGGTTTTCTTAATAGAAAGATGTCCCTCTGACTATCCCACGGCCAAGATGGAAGCAACGAAAGCAGGTCCGATAATTGTTCTATATAACCGCTAGCAACTGTGTTGTTTGCAAGGCCTGATTCTCGTGCGAGTTTTGCAAAACCAACTGGCTGGCCTCCGTATTTCATTATTGTGTGCAATACCTGCGTCAACAGCATACGGCTTCTGCCGGACGAGACCGTCTCTCCCAATACCCAATCGCGGGTCATTTGAATAAAATATTCAGGTAGTTTTTCGAATTGATAAATATCGTTGCATGCCACTGGGGAACCGCCAGTCAGAAGGTAGGCTATCCAAGCTTTATTGCCGAGCTCATTTCTGGTTTGATAATTGAATTCACGATAAGAGATTGGCAGAAAAATATATTCGCTTTTCTTGAGACGACCTTTTCTCCCAGGTAAACGCTCTGTGCCATGGCGCAGATCAGAAGCCTTTGACCCTGTCGTAATTATGAGGATATCTTTAAAAAGCCCCTGATCGACCACCTTTTTGATGGCTTTTTCCCAATTCTTTACCGCGGTTATCTCATCGATGAACAACCTTTTGATTTTTGCATCTCGAGAATAAGCTCTGCACAAAACTTTCATTTGTTCTGCAAGCTCATCAGCGGATGCCAGCTCGTCACCATTGATATAAAATGCCGATCCCTTTCCAAAGTCTTGAATAGATATTCTCAGATTCATTTCTAGCCAGGTGCTTTTTCCATATTGGCGTGGTCCTCTGATAGTTATAATGCCAGGTTCTTTTGGCAGCTCATCCAAACCGAATTCAAACCTGAATTGGGCTGCTTTTGATTCCATTTCAACGATACGTGGCCAGAGGTCTTCTCTGTCTATTTCTCCGCTAGAAAGCAGCTCGTTTATTGTCTTAACGTCCATAACGTTAGTATACTTAACGTTATAAACGTTAGCAAGTCTAAAAGTGTTGTCAGGAATTTTGAATCAATTAACTTCTTGTAAAATATAGATATATTCGGTAACGGGGCAGGGGCATGGGCATGTTATTATAGAAACGGCATATGCCGGCGGTTTTCTGGTGAGGCGTGGATTGCGAGTGAGAGCCAGTCGTTTCCTTACTTAAACATGACCTTGAGCTTGAAAAGCTTATTGAGCGTTCTCTTAAGCTCCTTATCGCTCACATCAGGAAATCGTCTTTTGATTTCGTCAAAACTCTTTATAGAGTCACAGAAGAGGTAAAGTTCGCGTGCCCAGCTATCAAGGGTGATGGAATCCACACCCGTTCTGTAATCTTCGATATTTAGAAAGCTATTGAAGTCCACATAGTAAAAAAGAGGGCAGCCTTCTTTCCTTGCCTCCTTATATAGTTTTCTCCAGCGCTCTACCCTTCTGTTCAGTCTAGAATAGTCTCGTGGTTTATACTTGGATTTATAAGTTTTATAAAGCAGCTTCATTTCAGCAGTGATATGTCGTGGTAATCTGGATGAGAGTTCTGAGCAATCGTCATTTTTATAGATGCCATACTTCTGTGGCGAGCAAAAAACAGGAGAGCCATCAATGAGTGTGAAGTTTATAAGCGTTAACGGAGGCGGAAAGGATGAGGCATACTCGATGGCTTGAATGGACCGCTCGATATCTGTCTGGGTTTCAGTAGGAAAGCCCAAGATGAGATTATAATCTAAACCAATTCCCAGCTCCTCACAGAATTTCATGATTTGAAGATTATCTATAAGCCTAGTTCCTTTATTTATTTTTTTAAGAAGGCGAGTGTCTAGCGCCTCTATCCCGACCTGCACCGCACTTAAGCCAGCTTGCTTCATCATCAAGAGCACTTCCTTGGATATATTGGCGCGCATTTCGCAGAAGATTTTGTAATCGCGTTTTTGCGCAGCAATGTGCGCAAACAGCTTTTCAGAATGCTCGGGCTGGACGGTCAGATCCATAAAAATAATAGAGGATATTCGATAGAGGTCGGTCAAACGCTGGATTGAGGATGCAACTTCCTTTGGCGGTCGATTGCGGTTGTTGCCATAGAATATATTGTGGGAACAAAAGGCACACCTATAGTTGCATCCACGGCTTGCCTCTATCGGGAGATAGAGTGGCAATGCGCTATTCTTTAGAGATGGATGTTTATCAATTGTTTTATAGTAATGTCTGTAATCCGGATCAGGCATGTCCTCGAGGCTTTCGAGATGCTGCCTAGGATTTGCATAAATTTCTTCTTCCTTGCGGTATATGAGTCCAGGCACCTTGGCTTCAAAATCGGCATTTGCATGCCTCATCTCATCTAAAAGAGATACAAGTGCTATCTCGCCTTCTCCATCCACGCAATAATCGATCTGTGGAAAGAGTTTTATTATCGAATGACCCTGTGCTCCGCTCACTAAGCGTCCTCCCAGGATAATTCTAACTTCTGGATAGTCGCGCTTTATCCATTTGGCTATGATGAGCGAGGTAAAGATCTGACGGTAGCTAGTGGTGAAGCCTACCACATCGTATTTAGCCCAATCCACTTCTTCATAGATTCTTTTTAGTGCATGCTTGAGATCGATGAGATGGCTCTTTGCCCCTTTGACGCAGCATTCGCAATATTCAACGAGCTCTTTTTCTTTTTCCGGAAAGAGTATTGCGGCAGAAATGGCATCTCCAACAAAAGTGTGATAGGAATAGTGATCGTAAATTTCTAGTCCAAAAAGAGCCGCAGCTTTTAGATGAAGGTGTTTTGCCTCAACGTCGAATCCTTTGTTTTGGGCGTATGCTGCGAGCGTGCCTATAGGAAGGCTGGGCCCCTGATATGTGGCCCAGGGTAGAGATACAAGAAGAAACTTGGGAGCGCTCATTCGAGTTCTTTTTAGACAGGATACGCGACTCGTTTTTTCTTAACACCAACAGGGGTGCGTAAGCCTTTTGTTTTCACTTTAACTCGTGTGCGACCCGTTTTTTTTGATACGCTTTTGACTGTAGATGCTGAATATGTATTTCTTTTTCTTACCATAAATGACCCCTTTCATTGCGTGAATGACGCTTGAAGAGTTGATTGAGTGTCCTGCGAGCTTTTTTAGACAAGATGCGAGACTCGTCTTTTCTTTCCACCACCAGGAGCTGGTTTTTTTCCTTGTTTACTTGGTGGTTTGTTACCTTGGCCTCTTGGTTTTTCAGATATTTTGAGTATAGGTTTTAAAAATTTTTTTTGACCCCTTGGCATAAATGGCTCCTTCCATCGAAAGTGAGTGACATGCTGTATATCGTGGAATAGCGTAAATTTCAATGCAAAAGGGATCAGGATTTCGCTTGTCCTACATTCTCGATAACGGGCAGGGGCAGGGGCATGGGCATGTTATTATAGAAACGGCATATGCCGGCGGTTTTCTGGTGAGGCGTGGATTGCGAGTGAGAGCCAGTCGTTTCCTTCCTTAAACATGACCTTGAGCTTGAAAAGCTTATTGAGCGTTCTCTTAAGCTCCTTATCGCTCACATCAGGAAGGCGCTTTTTGATTTCATCAAAACTCTTAAAAAAAGGTGTCGGACACTATCGTTTAGGAGGCGTTCTTGAACACCATGAAGGCCGCTGCATGAGTGAGAAGAAAAACGGCAAACGAGGATTCGATATGAACGACGATCTCGATGCAATGAAGGATATGGTATCCCTCAACTTGTCGAGATCACACATACGGAGACAAGCTGTCTGATGACTCGAAACCCCTGCTACATTCAGCCAAATTATTGTCTCGACTTACCGGGGGCACTACAGGTCGTAACCATATGAGTAGCAATATTTGCAGATTTATAGTGAATAGAATCAATAGGGGATATTATCAGCGCTGATTTTTGCTTTTCTACACATCTCGGCATTAATAAAATACTTGTCTAGCCATGGATTAACAATTCCCGATTCTTTATCATGCAATATAATGTATTCCCTTCTAGTTCTCCGGTAGTAGCATCGTCCTGGATGAATAAAGGAATCTGCATAATAACCAAATCCGATATTGCTATTATGAATAAAGGGAAAATCCTGGTATCTCTTTTTATAGCAGTGATTATAGTTTTTATTAATGAAATTGTACTCGGGTTCAAAATGGTTAATTCCCTTAAAATGACCCATTGATTGAATTAAATCATAGTTGGGAAAGCTTTCATGAATAGATTTCACAGTTGCTACAACTCTTCTCTTAAATGCCTGGTTCCAACCATTATCATAATTTCGTCTGCAAGGATAAATTGTAATGCGAGGAATATCCCATTGAACAAGTCGCGAAAAGTCATTACGAAAGATCTTCAATGATTGTTGATTCAATCCGAATATGAGATCAGTGTTGATCCTACAACCTTTATGCCTCATCTTAGTCATCAAATGGCTGAGTAAATAAAACATTCTATCCATTGGTAAGCATTCTCTTCCTTCTATTGCTAAAACATTAGAATCAAGTGATTGAATTCCCAAACTTACGCGGTTAACGATCGACGAGGATATTAAGTCAATTTTATCTTCATTTAAGTGAATCGGATTAATTTCGATCGTGAACATATTTTGATCATCAAGATCTAACTCAAAACAACTTCCGATCATTTTAAACAATCGTTTCATCTGATGAAGTTCCAATATTGAAGGCGAGCCACCCCCGATATATAGACCGGAAATAGAGTGCCCCTTAAAAAGGGGCGCTAACAAAGACATTTCTTTCTGAAGAAAGTCTAGATATCCATCGATGTCATTCGAACTTTTTATTACTCGTGAGGGAAAATCACAATAGCGGCATCTTCTGGAACAGAATGGAATATGAATATAAGCAGTTATGTAATCTTTCTTATTTTTTTTGCGTAGATACTCTTGCCAACGCTGCAGGATTATATTAAGCGTATTCATAGTATCTTTGTTTATAACTTGCAACACACTATTCTTTCAATGTATTCTTAATAAAGAAGTAAATTAAAGACAATAAGAGAGGAGATTATCTATGGCACAGATAAAGAAGACCAGTAGTTCGGCAAGAACCAAAAGCTACACTGCTAGAACTCCAAAATCCGCATTAAATGTTCGGAAGATAAAGGAAATTGGTGGCATTCAGAAGATAAAGGAAATTGGCGGTAGCGGTCTCGCAAGAAAAAAATAATGTAATCTTACCCCAGGAAACTAAGATGGTTTGATGTTGAGTCCCTTCGGTGGGATAACTCCAAAGGGACTCAACTTTGTCGTGTGCTAGTTCTTGGGGTAAGATCAATCGTACTCAATTTCGAGAGAAAGCGCGGGGCACCTACGGTATTCCTTCCTAAAGTGTCAATCAAATCAAATTAGAATATGTCATATATGATCTACAAATTGATTAATATGGAACATGGTCAATTTATTACATGAAAAAAAACGAGCACTCTTAATATCACCGCCGTGGGCGGACTACCAGAGACCATCGCTTGCAATTGGTTGTTTGTCAGCTTTTGCAAATCAGCATGGGCATCCGATAGAAACGCATCATCTCCATTTGGAAATTGCTTCGATTCTTGGATTAGAATTATATAATCAGATTGTCTTTCAGGATAAATATCTTGGTGACGCTATCAGTGGTTCCCTTCTTTTCAGAGATAATATTAAATTTATTAAGTATGTTGATCGATTACTATCACCCTCCGTAGGAAGGGTTGTTCGTGGTGAATTTAAGACAGCACTTTGGAAATATTATTGCCAGCTGAAAAAGAAAAAATATTCTCTGATTGGTATTACTGTTGATTACCAACAGTTGTTTACAGCATTGGTTCTATCCAAATGGATTAAAAGGGATAATCGAAATACAAAGGTCGTTCTAGGTGGTAAATGTAGTTCCGGAAATCTTGGAAAATCACTCCTTCGTCATTTTGATTTTGTTGATTGGTGTATTGATGGTGAAGGAGAACAGCCTTATCTTAAACTATTAAACATTTCTAATGATTGGAATGAAAATAGTGAGAGTCAGATTCCAGGACTAATTTACCGTAGGGATGGTAGGATACAAGTCAATAAATGCACTGAGCTTAGAAGTATGAAACAAATGGGTGATCCTGACTATGATTCATATTTTGCATTTATTGAAAATAGTCCTTTGTTAGCTGGAACCGAAATATCCCCATTCATCCCTGTAGAAATGAGCAGAGGATGTATTCATAATTGTGCTTTCTGTAGTGATCGGAATTATTTTAAAAAATACAGAGTAAAGCCTGTGAAGGTAGTTTCACAATCAATTGAAAGGGTGTGCCGGAAATATAGCACCTACAGAGTATTTATTGTCGATCGGTTTGTTGATTTCCGGTACGCACGAAAAATATTTACACTTCTTTCCAAGCATCATCTCGACTACAAATTGTTTTGTGAAATACGCGCTGGAATTCCAAAAGATACTCTTTCAATTATGAAGAAATCAGGAGTGGATGGAGTTACTATTGGGATAGAAGCGCTTGCTTCTTCGCTTCTGAAAAAAATGAATAAAGGTTTGAGGGTAATTGATAATTATCAGACAATGAAACATTGTGAAGAACTTGGAATTCGCTACGATGCCTCGAATATAATATTAGGTTATCCATTGGAATCTCGGAAGGATATTGAAAGAAGCATCAATAACATTGAATATTGCCTTTCCTACCATCCACCGTCATGTACGCTCTTTGAATTGCAAGAACAATCTTTAGTTCATCAACAACAACGAAAATATCATATTCACTCTATCAACGAGGCAGGTGTACTTGGGAACCTCGTTCCATCTAAATATTCTAATCTTTCACTCTGGCATAAGAAATTTAAAGGAAGAAATGGGGTAGAAAAGGAACACCCGCTTGAGAAGCACATTAAAAGATGGAGCTCCGTTTATGAAGAATCTCTTTCCGAAGGCATGCCTCTACTTTTTTATTTGGATCACGATAAGACTATAGAAATTAATGATTTTAGATCTTCTTATAGTTGTCATCGTCTAGACGGGTGGTCACGTGAGCTATATCTCTTCTGCGACTCTATCCGAAGCTTCAAGGAGATGCGCGAAAGATTTAGGGACATTCCTGAAAAAGAGCTCCGCAGGGTGCTGCGCCAGCTCTTTAGGCTCAAGGTTATTTACACGGAAGATGATGACTGGCTTGCGCTCGCAATCCACGCCTCATCGCAGAACAGAAGATTCATGCCATTTTTATGAACCAAAATGAGAAAGAAAAACAAAGGGACGTTTCTCGACACACAACCCCATGATTTTTATATCTGAAATAATATAAAAATCTGAATTTTGGAACTTCAACTCAATACCGTTCCACCAAGATACAAAAGTGCCTGAATGAGTCGCGAGCGGGTTTCACTTCTTGCCTCTTTGCAGATACTCCATCTTTCCTTTCAAAAACAGATAGTCACGCTGGTCCACATCGCGAACGCCACCCTTGAGATCGAGCATAGCAGGCAGGTCTGCAAAGGGTATAAGCACGTCATTAATTTTTTGTTTTTCTATATGAGTTTTCATACGGGCAAAATCCATATCGCCAACGTTTCTAATCAGATCGAGCACGATATTCTCGCCCGCCATCCTGACAACCACATTCTGGCGTATATCATTAGCCTGCAGCTCTGCACAGGCCTCTGGAAGCAGGTCATTAAGAGCCTTTTTCAAGGCTGAAATGTTATCTTCTGAATCATCTACAAGGATGTCGATATCGCGAGTAGCGCGCTCATAGCCGTGCAGGAAAATAGCCCATCCTCCGATCAGGACATAACTTACTCCGCTTTCATTGAGCCTTTGGCAGACATCGAGAAGTTGCTCTAGACGAATCATGCGCTCTTTCTCCTGATAGAATGACGTATCATATGCTCAAGATCTGAATTTCTGGCTTCTTCCCATGATTTGAAGCGATAGATGCCTTTAGGATAATGACTTGCCTCAAAAGGTTTGGCTGCAGAAGATGTTTTTTCTTTTTGTTGGGAGCGCGAAGCACTGACGCTATTTTTGATGATATCTTCAAGATCCTTCTTTCTTGCATCCTCAAATGTCTTATATTTTGCCAGCCCCATGTGTATGCACCTCAATTCAAAGATAGTGTCTCATTTTAGGCTTATTTCTGTCAACCGACTCGATTTTGCAAGTTCGGTATTACAAAATCATCTTGCGAGACATCGCCCTATAAAGAACCTATAAAACTCCTGAGATTTACATGCTCCACGCCTTTGAAACTCGTGTCGCTAATAAGTGAATCCGTTGAAATGACGATTTTTCTATAATTATCTGGTATGGCGAGTAGGTTTCCAAACTCTCTCTCACGGTTTTCATCAGTTATCACGTAGGCAACCTGAATGTATGTGCGTTCGCCGCCCTTTTCGCACACAAAATCGATTTCTTTGCTTCCTAACTGGCCGACCATCACATCATAACCAGCAATGGCCAAGTGGTTATATATGATGTTTTCAAGCACCTTGTTAATATCTGTCTGTTTATAACGGATTATCGAGTGGCGAAGCCCCAGGTCCTCAAAATAATATTTGTCATTTATCTCAAAGATCTTTTTGCCTCGAATGTCGGTCCTTTGCACCTTGTGAATAAAGAAAGTGGAGCACAGATGAGATAGGTAATCCAGAACAACATTCGGAGAAATATTAATACGCTGAGACTTTAGAAAATCGCTGATTTTCTTTGCCGACACAATGCTGCCGACATTGTCTGCAAGGTAATCCACGAGCTGTTCAAGAAAGGAAACATTCCTGATATTAAAACGGGCGATGATGTCTTTGAAGAGAATCGTGTTATTAACGTTTCGCAAGTAATCATAGACAACTTCGTCTGTGAGCTCTAGGTGCTTAAGATATGGCAAACCGCCGTATTTAATGTATTTCAGAAAAGACTCTTCAGTTTCTTTGAGTTTGTGAAAGGTGAGGAATTCAAGATAGGAAAGACTGTGAACTTTTATTTCCACATAACGGCCGCTCAGATAGGTTGCCAGTTCACCTGAGAGAAGAGTCGCGTTGCTGCCGGTGCAATAGATGTCGTATTTGCCGGTCGCTTTGAGGCTTCTTAGCGCCTTTTCAAAATTCTGTATGTCCTGAATTTCATCTATAAAGAGGTAGGTTTTTGCTTTTTTCTTGGGAGCAGTTTTTTCTATGTGGTTTATGAGGTCTTTATGATTTTGAATGTGCTCAAATTCATGCAGCTCTTTGTTGATATAAATGATCTCAGCTGCATTGTGCTTCTCTTTGATCATATCCATAATCTGAAAGAGCATATAGCTCTTTCCAACCCTGCGTTGCCCCACAATGACCTTGATAATGTCCTTGTCGAGGAATGGTTTGATCTTAGTGAGATAGTAATTTCGTTTAATATATTTTTTAATCATAATTAAAATTCAGTAAACATTTAGCTATATTTTAATTATACTTAAAACACACCAATAATCAAGAAGTAAGATATGTTAAGTTATACGTTGATTTACGCAATATCCCACATTTCAACGTATAACTCGATACAAAATCATCTTGCGAGCTATTCGATTTTAAGGCAGATGAAGCCTCCGCATGGATCACGAGCTTAAATCAAAAAAACCCAAACCCCGCTGTGTGAGGTGCAAGTCCACGCGCATGCAAAAGCGTTTGGACGGATCGAAATTTTGTGAGCGCTGCGGCCAGCGTGTGGCAATAGATGGTCGTCTTATACCCTCGGCGGATCGCAGGGGAGATGAGGCTGAGCAAAAAGCGCAGATGAATTTATTATAAAAAGCAGCTAGCAACGTGTCTCGCTTTTCTCGCGTGTCTCGCCTTTCTCGCCCTATCTAGATTCCCCTTGCCATACCTCCGTCCTTTATGATTTAAAGATCCGCTACATTATTGAAAATAAGGAGGTATTGAGTGTCTGAGTGTCGCGCGGGTGGCGATAGGCTTGGCCGTCACAGGGTAATCTACCCTGAGGGTGCCCTGCCCCAAGCAGCTACCAAGCTGGATAATACGCTGCCCATCTACGACAATGAAATCTTAATAGATGTCAGCACGTTAAATATCGACTCAGCCTCCTTTAGGCAGATGAAAGGCGTAGCAGGCGACGATCTGCAGGGCATTGCCAAACAGGTGCTGGATAATGTTAAGCATATGGGCAAGCAGCAAAATCCCGTGACCGGCTCCGGCGGCATGCTTCTGGGCGCCGTAGAAGATATGGGCCTAAAATATTCTAACCCTGCAAATGTAAAGAAGGGCGATAAAATCTGCACGCTGGTGTCGCTTACCCTCACCCCGCTCATCGTCGAGAAAATAAAAACAGTGCGCGAATCAGAGCAGATCGATATCCAGGGCAAGGCAATTCTTTTTGATTCAGGCGTTTTGGCAAAGATTCCAGATGATATTGAGCTGGGCGTATGCCTTGCGCTTTTGGATGTGGCTGGTGCCTCGCCCCAGGCCTTTCGACTCGCACACAAGGGCGATACCATTTATATCATAGGCACGGGAAAATCAGGTGTGCTCTGTGCTGCCAGCATACGAGAGAAGCTGGGTAAGGATTGCACTATACTCGCCTCTGCAACGCGCGAGTCGAGCGTAGAGAGTTTTAAGGAGCTGGGGCTTGCCGACAAATGCTTTGTCGCCAATGCTCTTCATCCTTCTGAGGTCATGGATAAAGTGGCGAAGACAACGAAGGGCAAGATGTGCGATCTAGTGATCAACGCGGCCAACGTTGAAGGCACTGAGCTTGCGTCAGTGCTTTCGTGCCGCCAAGGAGGCAAGGTCTATTTCTTTAACATGGCCACGAATTTTCAAAAGGCGGCTTTGGGAGCAGAAGGGGTGGGCATGGATGTGGAGATGATAATCGGCAACGGCTATGCGCCGAATCATGCGAACTTTACGATGGATCTATATAGAAAAAATGCAGCAGTGAAGAGGTGGTTTGATGAGAGGTTTACATGATCGATACGAGTGATCCAAAATATTTTCAGCGCATCAAGATATGGAAGGATGTTTCGCCTAAAGAGTGGAATGATCCCAAATGGCAACTGGCCAATGCCGTCACAGATGCAAAGAGCCTTGCCAAAGTAGTTGAGCTTACTGATGATGAAATGGAAGAGGTAGAGATAGCATGCGCGCATTCCAAGTTTCAGGCCACGCCCTATTATCTTTCTCTTATCGACGAGGCTAATCCAGAATGCCCCATTAAGATGCAAACAATTCCCACAGCACGTGAACTTGAGCCAGGCCTTGGCGATATGTTCGATCCTTTAGCTGAGAATCAAGATTCGCCTGTTCCAAGGCTTGTCCATCGCTATCCGGACCGTGTGCTCTTTTTGGTGTCGGAGGTGTGCTCCATGTACTGTCGTTTTTGCACCAGGCGCCGGCTTATACTGGACCGCACCGTTACGGAGCTTAAGACAGAGCACGATATTGCCATGGACTACATTGCCAAAACTCCGCAGGTAAGAGACGTGATCCTCTCTGGCGGGGATGCCCTCATGTTGCCGGTAGATATGCTCGAGCGCATCATCAAAAAGCTGCGCGATATAAAACATATTGAGATCATAAGAGTAGCCAGCCGTTTTCCGTGCGTTTTGCCCATGGGCATAACGGACGAGCTGGTGGATATGCTTAAAAAATATCAACCCATCTATTTCATGACCCACTTCAATCATCCTTACGAGGTTACAGAGCATGCAAAAAAAGCATGCACTAAGATTGCAGATGCAGGCATATCCGTTCACAATCAATCAGTTCTTCTAAGAAAGATAAACTCGCATTCAGTAATTATGAAAAAGCTCTCTCATGAACTGCTTAAAACTCGCGTTTTACCCTACTACATTTATCAGTGCGATTTGGCAGAGGGCATAGAGCACTTTCGTACGTCAGTTTCAAAGGGTTTTGAAATCATAGAACACATGAGGGGACATACCTCAGGACTTGCGCTACCTACATTTGTGATCGATGCTCCAGGCGGCGGCGGCAAGATTCCTATAATGCCAAACTACATGCTCACGCTCACAGACGATCGCGCAGTGGTTAGAAACTACAGGGGTCTTATGAGCGGCTACACAAATCCAAGAGAAAGGGAGAGCGCTTGCTCTACTACAGAGGCGATAAGAGAGAAGCTTGTGCAAGAGAAGCCGAAGAACACGGCATATATTGATCTGGTAGACGGAAAGAGGATTACGTTAAAACCGGAGGTGTAGGGATTTGTCATCGCGAGCGAATGAAATGAGCGTGGCGATCCCCGTGATTCAGGAGATTGCTTCGCGGAGCTTGCCCTGAGCGAGCTACGCGAGTCGAAGGGTTCGCAATGACAACGGAGAACTGATGTCTTACCGCAAACTAAATCTAGACCGAGACAAGATCGATCAATGTCGAAATATCGCGGCTCGTATTGTATCGCCTGTTCAAAAGTATATCGACAGGCATTCCACCACGTCCATAGAGCGCTCTGTTTTGCGTTTCTTCGGCATCGAAGATGCGCATCATGAAATGCCCCATGTAAACCTAATCGTAGATCGCCTTCATCGCGATAGGCTGCGCCGTGGCATCGCATGGTGGTTCGGAAAAGCTTTGGTTCACACAAAACTTTCCTTCAAGGACCTTGCTTCAAAACTCGCGCAGGATGAAATAAAACTCGAAAACATACCTGATGTGCCTGAGGATAAAGTAAGACAAACAGTGAGGCAGCTTGCCGATGAGGGCATTAAGCGCTTAAGCCAAGCCAAGCAAATGCGAGATGATTTTAAGCGCAAGGTTGGCGAAGGGCCAACGCCTCACAAATATCTCATCGTAGCCACCGGCAATATATATGATGACTGTGCCCAGGCTTTTTCAGCAGTAGAGGAAGGCGCTGACATCATCGCAGTGATAAGGTCCACTGCCCAGTCGCTTCTTGATTATGTGCCGCATGGCATAACGACAGAGGGTTATGGCGGCACCTATGCCACGCAAGCCAACTTTCGTATTATGAGAGAGGCGCTTGATAAGGCTGCCCAAGGGGTTGGGCGCTATGTAAAGCTAACAAATTATTCTTCGGGCCTATGCATGTCTGAGATCGCCGTGATGGCTGCGTATGAACGATTGGATGTTTTGCTAAACGATTCCATGTACGGCATCCTGTTTCGCGATATCAACATGAAGAGGACGTTCATCGATCAGTACTTTTCACGCCTCATTTGTGCACGTGCCGGCATCATGATAAACACTGGTGAGGACAACTATCTCACCACAACAGATGCATACAGAAACGCACATCATGTACTCACAAGCCAGTTCATAAACGAGCAGTTTGCCCTGCGCGCCGGCCTTCCTTATGAGCTCATGGGCTTAGGCCATGCGTTTGAGATCGATCCGGATATGGAAGACGGTTTTTTGCATGAGCTTGCGCAGGCAGAGATGGTGCGCGAGATTTTCCCGCGTTCACCCATCAAATTCATGCCGCCTACCAAGCACATGAAGGGCGATATAATGTTTGGCAATGTCATGGATGCTATGTTCAACATATGCGGCATCATGACCGAGCAGTCTGTTCAGCTTCTTGGCATTCCCACCGAGGCGATTCACAATCCTCATATTCAGGATCGTTTCTGGGCACTCAAGAATGCAAACTACATATTCAATTCAGCTCGCCACATAGGTGATGAGATAAGTTTTAATCCAAATGGAAAGATCACGCGCCGTGCACACACCGTGTTGGAGAATGCATATAAACATCTGCGCAGGGTTGAATCTGTAGGCCTTATGAAAGCTATAAGCAAAGGCATGTTTGCAGAAGTAGAGCGAGATGAGAATGGCGGCAAGGGTTTGGAAGGGGTTTTCCAAAAAGATGCGAGATATATGAATCCGATATTGGATATTCTTAAAGGATGAATCGATAATGTAATTTCCGCATCCGTGCCCGTTACCGAAAAGCGAGAAACGCCAGCAACGCGAGAAAAGTAACGGGTGCATGATGGACAGGGGTAAAAATGCTTAAGATCGACGAAAAGAAGATAAAATCCTATGGCGATCGGCTTGACGATGGTGCCATGCAGCTCTCTTTTACCCTGCCTCTTAGGGCCTCTTTAGAGGCTAAGGAGGCAGCTCGCCTTTATGTAGAAAAGCTCGGCCTAAAAGATGTTAGCGTCTGCTATATGGAATCCATGGGAGAAGGTTTCACTTACTTTGTGGCATACGGCTATGCAAAACACACAATCGACTTTACAAAGATAAAGATTCCAAAGCTAGACATACCTGCGTTAGGCTATGAAGAGCTGAAGGAGCACATGGCAAGCCATCTTACCGAGCCCATAGTTGTGATAGGTGCATGTACAGGGGCTGATGCACATACGGTAGGGATAGATGCTATCATGAACATGAAGGGCTATGCGCACGATTATGGCTTAGAGCGCTATCCGCTTTTTAAGACATATAACTTAAGGAGTCAGCTTTCTAACAAACAGCTCATAGACAAGGCTGTGGAGCTTAAGGCAGACGCCATACTTGTTTCTCAGGTGGTCACACAGCGCAATACTCACATAAAGAACTTAAACGAATTCAAGGACCTCTGGAAGAAGGAAAGCAGGCTCTCCAAGGACGTTATCGTTATAGTAGGAGGCCCAAGGCTTGATCATGCGCACGCTCTCAAGTTAGGATTTGATGCAGGGTTTGGTCTTGGCACAAAGCCTTCGCATGTTGCTAATTTTATCGTTCGTGAGTATATGAGAAGACGCGGAATTAAAGAGCACCAGGAGGCCCCACCTCCTGCCCCAAAGAAGGCATATGAAAAATCGCGGCGCAGGGGAAGACGCGGAGGTCGGGCGCGGACGCGGATGCGGGTGGAGGAATAAGACATGCCAGGAATAGGAATCATATTAAATCCATATTCACGCTCCAATAAACTAAACCCAGAGAGGATGCGCAAGCTGGGTTTTATCGTGGGCGATAAAGGCTCGTGCCATTCTACCGAGACTTTGGATGAAGTGCGCGAGCTGGCTCATGAATTTAAGGAGCGCGAGATAGACATACTCGGAATATCGGGCGGGGATGGAACTAACCATCGCACGCTCTCTACATTCCTCGAAGTGTATGGCGACATGCCTTTGCCACGCATAGCGCTTTTGCGCGGTGGCACCATGAACAATCTTGCCAATCAGCTGGGAATTAAAGGAACGCCAGAGAAGATCCTTTCAAACCTCATCATCAAATATCATGAGAGCATTCCATTCGAGGAAAAAAAGATAAATATGATACGCGTAAATGGCGCGTATGGTTTTCTCTTTGGCATGGGACTGATAACCAGATTTATAGAGGTCTATCAGAACGTAGAGGATGGACCAACACCAGTTAGGGCAGCGTGGCTTTTAAGCCGCGCCATGGGTTCATCTGCCATAAACGGAAGGTTTGCCAGGCAGCTTACTGAACGCTTTGATTGCGAGATCACAATCGACGGAAAAAAACAGCCATTCAAGAACTATATGATGGTCTTTGCCGGCACCATGTCCACATTGGGCTTTAATTTCAGGCCGCTTTATCGATCTACATCTGAGCCAGGCAAGTTTCAGGCCGTGGGCATATCAGCCACAGGCAGGCAGCTTCTTTACACGTTCCCCAGAGCTTTTTTGGCAAAGCCGTCAAAGTCCGAGCACTACGTTGACGAGATGTGCACTGATATGGTCCTCGAGTTTCAGCGACCTATGACCTACACCATTGATGGCGATTTTCCTGAGGAACCAGCCACGCGCGTAGAGATAGCTACGGGACCTTTACTTACGTGTATAGTATCTTAAAAAATGCGAGAAAGGCGAGACAAGCGAGAAAAGTAAATCAATAACATATGGGATATGTCATGAATAAGAATACAGTACGAATTTTTGGGAGCGTCGCAGCAGTGGCGCTCGTTTTCATTATGGGCGCCTGCAAGGGTGGAAAGTCTACTGGCGTAGCAGGTCTTTCTGGAAGCACAGGAAGCCTGTGCTTAAGCGATGCGTATACTTATACTGTAGAACTCGAAGGTGCAAAGCCCAGCTCATATGAGTTAAATCCAGATCCTCTGGCACAGGCTTATGAAGGCAGCATAGGAGGACAGATTCGCGGCGTTGCCTCTATGAACATTGCGCTGCCTGGAGAAGAACCTAACGAAGTTCTATTCTGGGGCAATGGTGCATCAGTGAGATACGGAACTCCAGATGTTCAAGCAGGAAGCGTGATTCTCAAAAAGCCAGGCGCGGTTACTGATTTGGCTCCTATCCTATATGATGGAAAGCAGATGCTCGTGTATGGAACTGAACGCGGAGTAGGCCTTGTCGGCTCTGATGCATCCGGAAGTCTCGAGGACAAGTCAAAACAGGGCGCATGGAGATCAGTGCCTGCAGGCGTGCTTTCGCTAACTTCAAATGATGATGGTTCTAGAGTCGTGTTTACATCAGCAGACGGATATCTCCAACAGATCTCTGCAAAGGCAATAACCGAAGGTCAAAATTGCTCTGGCATAATCTCCTCTCCAGTTTATTCTGAAACAGCTGGCGCAGATATGGTGCCAACAAAGGCAAAGCTTGCAGGCGATAATGCCTTTGTGCTCTGGAAGCTAGCAAATTCGGTCATGACCACTGCGCCCACCTTTGATCAAGCCTATGATCCAATATTCAACGCCATGGCAGAAGATACAGTGCTTTCGACTGTTACCGCCATAGATCTTGCCAGTGGCAAGGCTAGGGATGTGGCATTTGCTGCTAACAATGGAAGCTTTGACAGCTACGATCGTTTCATTCCTACAGATGTTGCTTCAGATGGCACGAACTTTTATGTGGTAGGACTTGCCTATACCCAGGCATCGGTGGGCGAGTTCATAGCAGCAAACTGCGCTGGCGCATCAGATGTTGTGGAATGCTTACGCGAAGCTGCGCGCGATGGAAAGCTTGCGGATTATACCGGAGGATCTGGCATCGATAGGTTTGTGGCAGGCTTTTTTGTATACCGTGACATGACCGATCTTTCTAAAGCAGATCACTTTGAGGTCATACATATCTCCCTCTATAAGTCAGATGAGAACGCGCCTCCATTTCAATATGCCATCGCGGTGCTGGGCGATCAGGTGTTTGTCAGAGGACCTAACTTCATGGTCGCCAAGATACGCTCTGGATCAGAGAGCGAATCGTGGACCTTCACGGCAGTGGCAGATCCCACAAATGTAGGTCTGACCACTGGTCTTCCCAATCGCATAGCACCATATGGCGGAGGAGCTGTGTCCAGCTTTACTGCTGTCAGACAGCCTGATGGGTCTGGAGCATCAGAGCTTGAGTATATGGACATGGCCAATATGACCTTCAAGGTCATAGATACGGGCGCTATTTTTATTCGCGTCGATGGCGCAGGCGAGACCAGCGGGCTTGTGGCTGCCATAGAGATGGCATCAGGGCGCGGTGGGAAACTTTATTTGGAAAACGCGGTTACGCGAAAGCCTATCGACATTACGTTTGATGGCGCATTTGTTAGCCACGCAGCTTACGATGGAACAAGGCTCGCGTTTTCATGGTCTTCTACGGGCAATACAGCAAACCCCGAGTCGTCCCAACCATGGCGCATTTCAGTTCAAAGCGGTTCAAGTGCATCCACGCGCGGTGAAGTATCGATAAGCCGTTCTGGCGGAAGTGCGGGCGAGTTCAAAAACTTTCCTGCCGTGAGCCAGCAGTCAGAAGACCCTAGCATGCTTCGGGGCATAGGCTCCCTTATGCTTTCAGATGATGTAAAGCTCGCTGTTCTGTTTTCAGGCTATGCCAGCAACAAGTGGTATCACCAGATGGCGCTTTATACATTGAGCAAGACAGGCGATAACTATGACCCACCCGCGCTCATAGGCATATCCGATACATTAACATCTGCCGGCACATCTGCTTCGCATGCTGGAAAGATACTCAGGATTCAAAAAATAGGCTCTGATCACGAGATCATATTTTCAAACGCAGAAAAGATTTATTCATGGAAGGTTACGGGCAATCAGAGCAGCCCGCCTGCAGGCACGCTCACATCGATATTTGAGATACCCAAGTTTGTGGATGCAACTGTGGATGCAAAGAATAAATCTAAGGTTGCGATCGTCTCAGGCGATAAGATCATAATAAAGGATTTGGCTAATCCATCTGCTGCGGGTTTGTCCTTTGATGTTGCGAAAAAAGAAGGATCTACTCTATCAAGGCTTATCGATGCTCGTCTGGGAATGAGCGGAAACATCTTGGCACTAGCTTCTCCCTATGGAGCAGCTGCTACATTTTCGCTATACAATGTGGATGCCAGCTCCATCTCCCTTGCTGCAGAGACCTCGCTTACGAAATTTTTTGATGTAAAAGTATTCAGCTTTTTCCCAAATTATCTACTGGCAAGCTCTCAGGCAAGCGGTGTGGAGATATTTAATGTTGGTCAGTAGTGGTAATGTCATCGCGAGCCTGCGATAGCAGGCGTGGCGATCTCCATAATTGCTTCAAGGTAAACCCCCAGCTCTGCTGGGGGACTCACAGGGTTTGACATTTGCGGGAGTAAAAAACAGCCTCCGAACCGTGAACCGCCCAAGGCTCAACGGCAAGGAGGCCCGATGCATGAT
>JBDRBN010000025.1:0-3810 GCA_043822785.1 Pseudomonadota bacterium | reverse complement strand
TTTAATGCCATATTTATGGCACTACGGTTTCAGGATAAACCAAAAAAAGGTCTTGTAAATAAAGAAGTTATATGATTTAGACCTTTGCAACTGTCAAAGAAAAGTTAAACTTAATGCTTTGGACATCTCGGTGGAGTTGATTGGCTTTATGGGCCATTGACCTTTCCGTTTTGATATGATAATTCTAATTTCAGTTGTCAGTGGGTGGATATTGAGAAAATTTGTGAGGAATTTGGAGCAAAGCCAAAAAGGAAATCCTTATCTTCAAATAACTTTTACCTGATTTTATTTGTATGGCATACAACATACCTGTTGGCTTTCCATCTTCAACAATTTCAACATGAAGATCGATTCCATAATCAGCTATTGGTTGTTCTCTTTCAAGCCAATTAAATTTCTCTAAAATTGTAAGCGCAAATTTATGCACTCCAATTCTTTCAGTAATTTGACCTTGGATGCTCATTAATTTTTTATATCATTCGCTGTAAAACGATCGAGTTCACCGGATTTTACGAAGCGTAGCGCAGTAATATTCCGGTGCAACGATTTGTTATAAGCATCATTGCCTAGTCCCAATAGTAAGTGTCAATGTATCTGGATTGAATTGCTGTCCCTTTATGGGACCTGAAAACACAGATTGATTTACACCATTTACATCATACCCCTGATTCTCAAGAACAGCCTTGATTTGTGTCGCAAAGCCAAACGCTTCTCCATCACCCATAACAGAGGTGACAGTGACTGTCTTTGTTTTGTCTGGTAACATCTGCAATAGCTGGCTGACTAGTCTTGCGTCGACTTTCCTTGTTTGCGGCCCTACATTAACAACACCAGCAGTAATTCCACCACTCTGATTTGTGCTTGAAACATTGAAGACTTGAGCGGATTGAGCCTGTTGTTGAACTTTCTTATTTAGATTGTTGCCCACCCATGTTTCATGAGTACCTTTCCACTCCTTTAGCAACGCCACTGGGTAATCTATTCCCATGTTCTTATCAATCATGTCTGCACAGTTGCTACACAAAAATACGCCGTTATCAATCGATTTGCGTTCATCAAAACTCATTCCTGGATCAAAACGAGGTCCACCTTCAGCTGCAGCAGCAATATGTGCGGCTTTACCGATATAGATGAATTTAAGAACATCCTCAGAAGACGGAGCAATTGTCAGAGTTCTGCATTCAGGATTCGAGCAAATAAACGCTGCACGCTTCGCCAATGCATCGACTACTGTTTTGTTGAAATCATCTCTAGCTTTAGTCATTATTGTTCCATTCCATGCTTATAACCTACATTCCGCACTTAGCTGAAGGTACATTGAGGAATATTACCCTTCGGGAAAGAGTCTATCATGCGTAAACCGAAGGGTCAATATCGAGTAGGCGGAGGAGCAATTTTTGTGTTTTTGACAGTTGTATAGGAAACGTGACTGTCTGACCTCCGCGTTCGAATTCATACCACGATATGCCGCTGAACATTTCCAGCAGTCGGGCTGTTGTCGGCGTTTTTGTTAAACGGTCTTCGGGCAAGATGGGAATACTCTCGATTGCGAATCGTTGCATTCCCTGGCGCAGTGTTCGCTCGATCAGTGCATCAAGGGTCATTGCCAGGAACGTTGCATGAATCAAGCCTGCCGCCCGATGTGGTTTTTTAAGATAAACAGGAGCGATTCCCAGCTCATTCTTAAATAGTGCATGCCTCTTCTCTACATATGGCTGATACTTGTAGATGAGCAGCACATCCTTTTTCGACGCTTTCCTTGGTTTGAGATTGGTGACCAGCGGGAATACACCATCGGTTCGAGCCTCGGTACGAAGCGCCTCTTTATCTCGTTGTACAGTGAGTTGAAAGAGGCTGGAGCGGATTTCTTGAATTGGATCCTCTTTTCTGGGACGACCGCGTCGCAGGCGTTTTGTTTGGACCAGGACGTGGGTGGAGATGCTGACCTTGAGGAACCGCTGGCATTTGAACTTTTCAAGTATGTTCTTGATTTCCTTATTGATGGCAGCACGGTTATGTAATCGGCCTCGATTGAGCCGAGTGCCAAGACTGAATAGTTCAGTCTCGGCCTTCTGCAAGGTCATCTCTCTGACCTGGGCATCAAGTTCTGCCTTGTAAGAGCTCTTGCACCAGAGGATCCTGTAGCCCTCGACTGTCTCCCCGGGACCATCTGCTGTAGTCCAGTAGATGTTCGGGGGGTCATGCCTTCGTCTCTTGTTCTCGATTACCGCAAAACGACGCCAGCGAACGTGCGTGCCGTTGCGCAATTTGTCCCGGAAATACTTGTCCTCAGAACGTGTTCGAGGCAAAACGGTGACAAACTTGCCTCCATAACTCTCGACATGCTTGAGGTTTTTACGGGTACAGAGCTTGCTGTCGGCAACATAGATAAAATCATCACGCCCGAGGAGTTCACGGAGCCGGTCAACATTGCTTCGATGCACCGTGTCATCGGTCCTGTTGCCGCTGTAGACCTCATGAGAGAGAGGCACCGCACCGTCTGCGGTCACGTTGAGACCGAAGACAAGCTGTTTGAGGTCCGGCCGATGATCCTTGTTGATTCCACGGGTAATACGGGGCTCGCGAATCGAACTCTCGTAGCATCCATGGAATGTCACGGTGGTCGTATCGTGATGGATGCGTCTGGTATCCAGCTCGAATTGCTTGATGATGTGTAGGGCCAGGCGAAAGAAGAGACTCCGTGCCCGCGGGGACACTAGAGCGTCGAGGCTCCGGGCCACACGGTCATCGTTTATCGATTGCTTCTCTGCATCATTGATACCCAGGGCCTCGGGACTGATCGATGCCGACCACTCGGCTATCCGGTATAGTGGGGCGGGTGAGAGGATAATGTTTTGGATCAGGATAGAGAGTGTCTGAGCGTGGTCGAGGAGTCCTTCACGCGGAGTGCCGAGGCACGAGCGGGCGATGCGAGAGAAAGTCATCCTGTCGAGGAAATGTAAGAGAATCGGGTGAGGTCCTATCAAGTATACGCGGAGGTTGGCTGGTCCTTCCGGGGTGACCACACGATGGCTGCCGCCTTTTTCTCTTGTATACATATTAATTGTATAGTATACTAGCATCATGACAGTGTCAAGAACAAAATTACTTGATTCTCTCCGCCAGCTCCAGAGAGTGCGGCGGCGTCTGCTCCGGCGGCTCACACAGGATCACGAGTTGGCGGTGGGTAGTGTTTCCGTCGTGCGTAGGAAGTGTGGGAACCCAAGTTGCCACTGCGCATACGGTCCCGGCCACCTCCAGACACTCTTTCTGTTCAAGGTCAACAAGCGTCGCTGCAAGCTGATTCGAAGAGCCGATGAGGCTCGATTGCACCAAGCAGGCAAGCGTTACCGTGAATTTAGAAAGGATATAAAACAACTCCGCACCATTGATCTAGGAGAAAAAGAAATACTTATGGCGCTTAGGGACTTAAGAGCGATACACTACAAGTGACTTAACTATCTGATATTAATGATGTTCCATATAACCATAATTCAGAAAATCACTCTTTCCTAAGTGCGGAATGTAGGCTATATTATGATCTTTCAAGTTTATTTTTCCTTCAACAGTTCCATAAATATATAGACTTTCTCTTCCGAAAAGTTCACCTCTAAAGAGAATAGAACCACCAATACGGCTAATTTTTCCCGTTGAATCCTTTTTTACTTTTTCCCCTGATGGAATTCCTGAGCGAATAGTAGGATTCTTTAGTTGAGCTTTTTCTTTTAGAGCTAAAAATTTCCTTTTTTGGTCTGCAATAATATTCTCTATTTTATGTTTAATTTTCATTAGCTGACCTTATCTATAGTT
>JBDRBN010000024.1:0-39719 GCA_043822785.1 Pseudomonadota bacterium | reverse complement strand
ATTGCCTATTTTAGAAAACCTGGGATTGATCCGGAAATGGTTCCGATCATTCCTATTAATTCGGCAGCCCTAGCTGCACATTCGCCCACCCTGACATTATCGCTTGGGCATTAACCTGACATATTGACTTGGGCACGACATATAATTATATAGAAAACTCCACTGAATCGCCCTTGGCGTCTGCTTTTACGGCCTGGCCGTCCTTTATGCGGCCCTCTAAAATAGCCGTAGATAGAGGATCTGCCACGTACTTTTGGATCGCCCTCTTAAGCGGCCTTGCACCATAAACCGGATCCCAGCCGTGTTTTGCTAAAAGCCCTTTTGCCCCATCAGTAAGCGTGAGCCGGATTTCACGGGCCTCAAGAAGCTTATCTAATCTATGAAGCTGTATATCAACGATAGATGCTATCTGCTCCTTACCAAGAGGATGGAATATCACCAGATCATCCACGCGATTTATGAACTCGGGCCTGAAGTGCTCTTTCATGGCTGCGAGCACGCGTTCGGTCATCTGCTCTTCGTTGCCGGCCACCTCTGTTAGATACTGGCTGCCGATGTTGGAGGTCATGATGAGCACGGTGTTGGTGAAGTTGACTGTCCTGCCCTGCCCGTCTGTCAGCCTGCCGTCATCCAGTATCTGAAGCAGGATGTTGAACACATCCTGATGCGCCTTCTCGATCTCATCGAACAGGATCACGGAATAAGGCCTTCGTCTCACCGCCTCGGTAAGGTAGCCTCCTTCCTCGTAACCAACATACCCGGGAGGCGCGCCGATGAGCCTTGCCACCGAGTGCTTTTCCATGAACTCGCTCATGTCTATGCGCACCATTGCACGCTCATCATCGAACATGAATTCCGCAAGCGCTCTGGCCGTCTCGGTCTTTCCAACGCCTGTCGGTCCCATGAATATGAACGAGCCGATGGGCCGGTTGGGATCCTGCAGGCCCGCGCGAGAGCGGCGCACTGCAGCCGATACCTTCTCAAGCGCCTCGTCTTGACCTACCACGCGCTCGCGCAGCCTCTTTTCCATGTGGATGAGTTTATCCACCTCGCCCTCCAGCATCCTGGATACGGGTATGCCGGTCCACTGCGAGACGATCTGCGCGATGTCATCAGCAGACACATCCTCGGTGAGCATCTTCTTGTCTTTCTGAACTTCCTCCAGCTCCTTTTGCTTTTGTTCCAGATCTTTTGTGAGCTGTGGTATGCCGCCATACTTTAACTCGGCTGCCCTCTCCAAGTTTCCAGAGCGCTCAGACTGCTCCTGTTCGATTCTTGCCTGCTCCACCTTTTCTTTTAGCCCCCTTATCGCGCCTATGACATCGCGCTCTTTGTGCCAGTGTGCTTTGAGAGCGCTAGATTGTTCCTTTAGATTTGCGATTTCCTTTTCCAGCGCACAAAGCCTTTCTTTGCTAGCATCATCGGTCTCCTTCTTTAGAGCTGCACACTCAATTTCTTTGCCCATGATCTCGCGCTCTATCGTGTCCACCTCTACTGGCATAGAGTCTATTTCAATGCGCAATTTAGAAGCTGCCTCATCGATGAGGTCGATAGCTTTGTCAGGAAGATAACGGTCTGAGATGTAGCGGTATGAAAGCGTTGCTGCAGCTAAGATAGCAGAGTCCTGAATGCGCACGCCATGGTGAATTTCATAGCGCTCTTTGAGACCGCGAAGAATTGCGATTGTATCCTCTACCGAAGGTTCGCCCACATACACTTGTTGAAAACGCCGCTCAAACGCTGCGTCCTTTTCTACATGTTTGCGATATTCGTTGAGTGTAGTTGCGCCAATTGCCCTTAGCTCTCCTCTAGCAAGAGGTGGCTTTAGCATGTTGGATGCATCGATCGCGCCTTCAGCGCCGCCCGCGCCCATGAGCGTGTGCATCTCGTCTATAAATAGAATGATCTCTCCGCCAGAAGAAGTAATTTCTTTAAGCACAGCTTTAAGACGATCTTCAAATTCGCCGCGATATTTTGCGCCTGCAACCAGCGCTGCAAGATCCAGCGCTATCACTTTCTTGTCTTTAAGTACGTCAGTAATATCGCCGGACACGATGCGCTGAGCCAGGCCTTCGACTATCGCAGTCTTTCCCACTCCTGGCTCACCGATAAGCACTGGGTTATTCTTGGTACGGCGCGAGAGCACGTGAATGACCCTGCGGATTTCCTCATCCCGGCCAATTACAGGATCTAGTTTGCCCTGGCGCGCTGCCTCTGTAAGATCACGGCTGTATTTCTTAAGCGCCTGATACTTGCCCTCTGGATCCTGGTCTGTAACCCGATGGACGCCGCGGATATCGGCAAGCACCGCCAGGATCACTTTCTTTACAATGCCCTGGGCACGCAACATATCTCCGGCCTTACACCCCTTCTCCTCTGAGATTGCTATAAGGATATGCTCGCAGGACACATAATCATCTTTCAGAGATTCAGCCTCTTTAAAGGCGTTATCTAATATCCTCTTGAGAGTTGGTGACATAAAGGTCTGGCTGGCATCTGCGCCAGTAACCTTTGGCACTTCCCGTGCAGCCTTTTTGGCCTCATCGGCAATGCGCGCCGGCTCTGCGCCTATCTTCTTGAGTATTGCAGGCACCACGCCCTCTTCCTGAGAAAGGAGCGCATAGAGCATATGCTCCGGCGAGATCTCCTGCTGGTTCCACTTGCCGGCAAGATTCTGCGCTTCATTAATGGCCTCCTGGGCCTTTATCGTAAACCTATCAAAACGCATGGATTACCTCCTATTCTAGATCTTAAATTCAAAATTCAGCAACAAACGTTACTTATATGAGACCTTTTTGAGGGAATATCAAGGGAATCGGCTCCATTTCCCTCGACTCTGCAGGCGTTATTGGATATTATTTGAATATTATTTTGTATTGAGAGGCATAATGCTATGCAAGTTCATAAACTCATCAAACAGAAGCATTCAGAGATACTGGCTATCGCGCTGTCCTATGGAGCCACAAGTGTACGCATCTTCGGTTCTGCAGCTCGTGGTCAGGCAAAACCATCCAGCGATCTCGATATCCTTGTGTCCATGAAACCAGGAGCCACCCTGCTCGATATCATCGCCATCAAGCAAGACCTTGAAGACTTGTTGGGCATAAGTGTCGACGTCGTCACCGAAAACTCGTTAAGTCCCTATATCAGGGACGAAGTCCTCAAGGAGGCCGTCAACTTGTGAACAGGGACAGGGTATATCTCCAGCACATCCACGATGCCGCACAAAAGATCAAGGATTATACCTCTGTGGGGCGCGATGCGTTTATGCGCGAATCTTTCTGGCAGGATGCGGTCATCCGACAGCTTGAAATCATTGGCGAGGCTGCAAAGAGGCTTTCAGAGGATGTGCGCCGGAAACACCAGAATATTCCATGGAGACGGATTGCGGGTCTGCGCGACATACTCATCCATGACTATATGGGCGTTGACCTCGATGCTGTCTGGGAAATTTCTCAGAAAAACATCCCCGAATTTGACCAAGAAATTCGACACATCCTGAATACTTTGCCCTAATTCCATTACTACCAGGAGTTCGAAAACCATGAAATGCCATACCGAATACCTGTGGTTTCATACAAAAAAGCTGCATGAGTTCGTAAATATCACTGATAAGGTCGATCAGATTGTGGCCAAAAGCGGCATTAAGGACGGGATTGCGCTGGTTTCAGCCATGCACATCACAGCCGCTGTTTATGTGAATGACGCAGAATCCGGCCTGATTCGTGATATCGAGGGTTGGCTCAAAGAGATAGCCCCTATAGACAAGGATTATCGCCATCACCAAACCGGCGAAACCAATGGCTATGCACATTTGTGGAATCTAACCCTTGGCCACCAGGTCACAGTGCCCATTACAGACGGCCAGCTGGATTTTGGCCCTTGGCAGCAGATCTATTACGCCGAATTCGATGGCCAGCGCAAAAAGCGGGTTTTGGTAAAGGTAATGGGAATATAAAAATCAGGTGTAAGCGATAAGCGGTAAGGGATAAGCGTCAGATGGAGCAAAATTTGGATGCCGGATGCCAGATCCAGGATCCAGTAAGTTGTCTGCTCACCCCTCTAAATTACTTCACAAAGATCACATAACTATTTGCAACATATCGTTTTTATGATAATACTAGTCTATGCCAATGGGGGCTCTTAGATCAATTATTCAACAATAACAAGGAGTTATTATGAACAAGACCAATAACATACGCAGTCTCTTGTACCTAATTATTATGGCCGTGTTCGTAATATTTGTATTTTCTGCGTGCGGCCACAGCACAAGCGGGCAAATTCCAGACCCGTCCATTTTGCCCCCGCCTTCCCCAGAAATCGCGTTACCAGCCGACTCTGACGGCGATGGGGTGTCTGATCCGATGGACAACTGCCCTCTCACACCCAATGCGAATCAGGCTGATATCGATTCAGACGGCAAGGGCGATGTGTGCGACGATGATAAGGATGGCGACGAAATACCAAACGCTACAGATAACTGCCCTGACATAGCCAACAACGAGCAAACCGACTCTGACGGCGATGGAATAGGCGATGCGTGCGATAGCGAGTTCAACGACGCTGACGACGATGGCGTAGGCGATGAAATAGATAACTGTCCAGATGACGCAAACGCGGATCAAGCAGATCTGGACGGCGATGGAATAGGCGACGTATGTGATGATGACTGGGATGGCGATGGCGTGCTCAACGGCGTGGATAACTGCCCCATAACATCCAATGCTGATCAAACAAATTCAGATGGCGATGTCTACAGCGAGCTCGATCCCAATACGGGTGGCGATGCTTGTGATATCGATGATGATAACGACACCGTACTCGATGGTGTTGACAACTGCCGCATAACACCTAATGCAAATCAATCTGATCAGCCAGATGCTGATGGAATTGGTGATGTATGCGATGATGACGACGACAACGATGGAATAGCTGACGGCGTAGATAACTGCCCGGTTAACGCAAATCCTGATCAAACAGATACTGACGGCGATGGCATAGGCAATGTCTGCGACGATGATGACGACAATGACGGCGTGCTCGACGTAAACGATAACTGCCGCCTCACACCCAACCCACTTCAAGAGGATATTGACGCTGATGGAGTTGGGGATGCATGTGACGGCGATATGGACGGCGACGGCGTTTTAAACGGCGCTGATAATTGTCCGTCCACTGCTAATCCCGGCCAAGAGGATCACGATGGCGATCTCATAGGCGATGTGTGTGATGCTGACGACGATAACGACGGCGTACTCGATATCAACGACAACTGTCAGTACACCTCCAACCCAGGCCAAGAAGACAACGACGCAGATGGCATAGGCGATGTGTGCGATCCCGATGACGACAACGATGGTGTGCTCGATGTGAATGACAACTGTCAGTACGATGCCAACCCAGCTCAGGAAGACAATGACTTAGACGGCATCGGCGATGTGTGCGATCCTGATGATGACAACGACGGCATACTCGATGACGGCGATGCATCTAGCGGAATAGGCGATAACAACTGCACTGGCGGAGCTACAGCCAACTGCGACGATAACTGCCAGTTCATAGCCAATCCAAATCAAGCAGATAACGATGGAGATCTGGACGGCGATGTGTGCGATCCTGATGATGACAACGACGGCATACTCGATGATGGAAACAATGACGGTTTAGTCGGCAACGTTCCATGCAAAGGGTTTGGTTCCAAGTACTGCGCAGTCAACGGCTGTACAGCTGAAAGCATGCAGACCCTCTGCGATGATAACTGTCCGTTCGCGGTCAACCCTGAACAGATCGACATCGATTACGATGCCATAGGCAACGTCTGCGATCCGGATATGGACAATGACACAATAGCAAACGCCAGCGATAATTGTCCGTTTATGCCCAACGAAGATCAGCTCAACTTTGACCTAGGGTTTGGCCCATTTGCTGGACCAAACGGCACGGTTTCTGGCGATACCTATGGCGATGAGTGTGATCCTGACGACGATGCAGACAGCGTGCTGGATTTCATGGACAACTGCCCATTCAGCAGGGATTGCTGGTAAAAAAACGCTCTGCGCTTTTAAAAAGCCCCGCCGAAAAGGCGGGGCTTTTTATGTCCCAATGCTTTCTTTATATTACAGAGTAAACGCTAGATAGATGCTGGATTTGCCTCGCTTGATAAACAGGCGAATGAGCTTGCCCTCTTTGAGGTCCTTTACCGCGTTGTCGTAATCCTTGATGTTCTGAATGCTGGCATCATTGATCTCAAGCACCACATCGCCAGATTGCACGCCCGCGCGCTCAGCTACTGAGTCAGGCTCAACCCGCTGCACCACTATGCCGCGAAAATTGCCTGGCACATCGAGCTCCATAGCATCCTGAGATGTAATGGTGCGCACCACAAGGCCCAAAGCATCTGCCTTGCCGCGATCGACCTTGCCCGTCTCAGGCGCTCCGCGCGAACTCGTCATAGCTTGCTGCTCAGCTATCTTGACGCTGAATTCCTTGTTCTCACCATCTCTAAGCGCAATCACCTTTGCCTCTGTGTCGGGCGATGTGTTGCCCACATAAAGGGAAAGATCGTGAGGATCTTCGACTTTCTCTCCGTTGAACTCGAGTATCACATCGCCTCGCTGAAGTCCGGCCTTAGCTGCTGGTGAACCGCTGAACACCTCTGTTATGAGTGCTCCCTTTTCCTTTTTTAAGCCAAACGATTTTGCAAGCTCTGGAGTGATCTTTTGAATCGCAACGCCCAGCCAACCGTGTGAAACAGATCCTTTCTCAACCAGCTGAGGCAGAAGCTGCTTTGCAAGATCAATTGGTATGGCAAAGCCAATGCCCTGGCCACCTGCATAGATCATCGTGTTAATACCAATCACTTCGCCATCAAGGTTAAACAGCGGTCCACCGCTGTTGCCGGGATTGATCGATGCATCGGTCTGAATGAATTTGGCATATGGTCCACCGCCTATGAGCCTGCCCTTCGCGCTTACAACACCAACAGTAACAGTATGCTCAAGTCCAAACGGGTTGCCTATAGCCATAACCCAATCGCCTGGCCGCACATTTTTTGAATTACCCAGCGGAACCATTGGCAGATTATCTTTTGACTTAATTCTAATAACCGCAATATCCGTTTTCTCATCCATACCAACGATTTCGGCTTTTAACTCGCGGCCGTCTGACAGGCCCACCTCTATCTCATCAGCCTGGCTCACGACATGGCTGTTAGTGAGTATGGTTCCCTTTTCATCGATGATAAATCCAGAACCCAGACTGTGCTGATCGCGTTCCTGTTGCGGCATACCCTCGAAAAATTTTTCGAAGAAATCTTCAAATGGATCTTTAGGGCCAAACCGAGGAAACGGCATCATCTGCCCAGGCCTGCGCATCTTCTTGCTAGTGGATATGTTAACCACAGCTGCCTGCACCTTTTCTGCCAGATCAGCAAATGATTTGGGCTGCGCTTGAAACCATGCAGCTTTTTGGACTGGTAGCTCATATGAACGCGCATCAACTACCTGGGCGCCCCGCACACTCTTCACGCTGCCGGTCCAAACCAAGAGTGATCCTACAGCGATCACAGAGAGGGCTGCTACACCCATTACTGTCCACAATGAAAAACGTTTTTTAAACATATAACCTCCTTATTTCTTGTTTCTCTCCACATACATCATCCTCAGATCATACAATACATGCTCAAAAAGGCGCTCTTCATCAGATGTGAGGTTGCCCTTTGTCTTATCTCTTAGAATATCAAGAAGATCGATGGTCTCCTTTGCAATCGGAAGATTCTGTTCTTGCTTGCCTGTGGTAGGGTTGGGAATGGCGCCAAGGTGAACTTGCGCCGAAGTCGCCAGCGACAAGACAAATGTTGCAAAATCCAGAGGAGGCAACTTCTGGTCAAAAGCTTCTCTTCCTTTTTCTGCTTTCTCCTCATGTTTTTCCTGAGGGTGCGGCTCCTTTGAGCCCACATCCGGCTGTTTGGCTTCACCCTCTTTGGTAAAACGCCTCTTGTCTGTTACTTTGATGTCTTCTTCAGCTTCATGATCCTTTTTTTCCATAAAAACCCCCTAGAAATGCAGCGTGTTACATCCGCCAGTGCTGTATGTCAAGAATACGAGAAATTCCATTTTTCCTTTGCGCTTTTTAAGGCCATTACCTACTATCTCTGACCATGAAATTTAAGACATTTGCCGCAATTTTTACTGCTTTATCTGTTGCCATCTTTTTTTCTGGTTGCGCTAAAGAAGAGATATCGATTGGCAAGGGTAATCCTGATGAGGAAATAAAGCAGTGCCTTAGGTTCTCGCAAAAGGGCAAGCACGAGGATGCCATACAGTGCCTTGAGATGTTTAAGGCCCGCTACCCTCAGACCGCTTATGGACAAGAGGCAGAGTTGCTCATAGGTGATTCCTATTTTGCCAGAAAAGATTACCTGCTCGCTGCAGAATCTTACGCAGCTTTTCTTAGGCTCTATCCCTTACATCCAAAGGCTGACTATGCACATTACAAGATCGGCGTGTGCTACTATAAGGAAAGCCCTAAAGCCATTGATCGCGATCAAGAATATTTGCAAGAAGCAATCGTTCACTTGCGCGCAGTTGTGCGTAGTTACCCTGGAAGCCAGTACAGAAAGCCTGCCCTCGCCACCCTGCATGCAGCGCGCAAACGCATAGCAAGAAGAAACTTCTACATCGGGCGCTTCTACTATCGGACAGGCGAGTACATCGCAGCTATTCCTCGCTTCTATGAAGTGGCAAACCAATATCCTGACTCAGGTTTAGCTGACAAAGCGCTGTATTTGATCATAGAATCCAACCTTGGTCTTAGTCGGGTTGAGGCAGCTAGAGATGCATTTAGCGAACTAAGCGCCAACTATTCTAATAGTAAATATGTTAAGAAGGCAGAGAGAAAAATGCTTAAAGCAGTGAAGAAGTGACCAGTAATCAGTTACCAGTAATCAGTTACCAGTAACCAGTAAAACCCTTTATTACTGGTTACTGATCACTGGTAACTAAAAGGGAGTCTTCAGATGGAGACCATCAAAGAGATACTTCAAATCGGCAAACAGCATTTTGACAACAAGCGATATGCTCAAGCAGAGCAATATTTGCGTCGCGTCATTGACGAACATCCCCACTATGCAGATGTCTTTAATATGCTGGGCGTGATAGCTCACGTAGAAGGAAAGTTTGCAACCGCTGTAGATTGTTTTGACAAGGCACTCAAGATCAATCCTCGTTATACCGAAGCAATGCTCAACCTTGCAGTCCTCTACAATGATCTTGGACAGTACGACAAAGCAAGGGAACTCTACAGCCGCCTCAAAAGCCGAAAAATCAAAAGCACATGCCAAATCGAACCTGTGCTGCGCGGAAAGCTCTCAAACTTGCATGCAGATATCGGTGATATCTATCGCTCGATTGGGCTATTTGGAATGGCCATCGATGAATACAAGAAGGCGCTAGCTCTCAATCCCTCATATCTCGACATCCGCACAAAGTTAGGCCAAGCATTACGAGAACATGGTTTTATGAATGAGTCGCTAGCTGAGCTTAAGGAAGTGCTCAAAAACAAGGCTCTTTATGGGCCAGCTCTCATTCAAATGGGAGTGACATACTATACTATGGACAACGTGAGCGACGCGAAAAAGGCCTGGAAAAAGGTACTCGAAAACGAGCCCAACAACGAGTATGCAAAGATGTATTTGCGCCTGTGCCAGGCCATTGTCACTTCAATCAAAAGCGAAAAAAAGAAAACTTCCTCAAAGAAAAAAACAAAACGGACTTCAATGAAGTCAAAGGGCAAAAAAGCCAAACGCTCTAAGAAACGATAATACTGGTTTTACGTTGCTTGCGCTTGCCCTGAGCAACGTCGAAGGGTTGCTTGCATTTCTCACACTATGGAATCATTTAGAACCGAACAAGATGCTCTGGGTAAGATCTCAATACCTTCGGATGCCCTGTGGGGCGCAGCAACTGGGCGAGCCATTAAGAACTTTCCAATAAGCTCGCGTCGTTTCCCTTCTCACTTCATTGCGATGCTGGGCAGAATCAAGGCTGCGGCAGCCAAGACAAACCAGGAGCTCGGCCTGATCGAAGATAAGTTCGCAAACGCAATCATAAGTGCTGCATACAAGGTTGCAGATGGCGAACACTATGACCAGTTTCCCCTCGATGTATTTCAGACAGGCTCTGGCACATCCATCAACATGAACGCAAACGAGGTGATTGCTAACCTCGCTAATGCTTCGCTGGGCAAAGACCTTGGCACTTGGGATCCTGTGCACCCCAACGATCATGTAAACCTGTGCCAGTCATCCAACGATGTGATACCGAGCGTCATTCACCTTGCCACAGTCACAGAGATCGACCGCTCTCTTATCCCTGCGCTCGTGGAGCTGCGCGCAGCACTTGCAAGCAAGGCAAGGGCATTCGACAGCATAATTAAGATCGGACGCACTCATCTGCAGGATGCCATGCCGATCCGGCTGGGCCAGGAGTTCGCAGGATATGCGCGGCAAGTCGAAAAGTGCATCGAGCGCCTCAGACGCATGCTGCCTTCGCTATGCGAACTCGCCCTTGGTGGCACGGCAGTTGGCACAGGCGCAGGCGCGCACCACGACTTTGCTGCCTCAGTCTGCGATCGCCTCTCGGCAGAGTTTGTGCTCGACTTTCGGCCCGCTGCCAGTCCGTTTGAAGCACTCGCGTCGCGCGCTCCTTGCGTTGAGGCCTCAGGATGCCTTGCCGCGGCAGCCATCTGCCTCATGCGCATCGCCGATGACATTAGGCTACTCGCCTCAGGGCCCAGGCTTGGGCTAGGCGAGCTTAAGCTGCCGGCCTTGCAGCCCGGCTCCTCGATCATGCCCGGCAAAGTCAATCCGGTTATCCCTGAAATGGTCTGCCAGGTGGGCTCGCAGGTGATCGGCAACAATGCGGCCGTCATTGCCGCTGCTTCCCAAGGGCACCTCCAGCTAAACACGCAGTTGCCCGTAATTGCCGCCAACATCCTCGAATCGATTCAGATCCTCACCGCTGCTTCGCACTCCTTTTCAGAGCACTGCGTGACCGGCATCGAAGCAGATGAGGCTCGGTGCGCATCTGATGTGGAAAAGAGTCTGGCCCTCGCCATGGCGCTCGTGCCCAAAATCGGATATGCGCGCGCAGCGGAGATCGCCGGGGAGGCAGCATCAAGCGGCCGCACGATCCGCGAGGTGGCGCTCCATCGCGGCGTCGCCGGTTCAAAAGAGCTCGACGAGCTGCTCCAGTTGGAGCGGCTCACATATCCCGGCATTTAATCTTAACGCCTCTAAAGCAAAGGAGGGATCGTGCCGCAATTCCGACAGGACTTCATCACCAAGGAATGGGTCATTGTTGCGCCTGAGCGCGCCAAGCGACCCGACCAGTTTCGGCAGGAAAAATCGCCTCGCAACAAGCTGCCGGAGCGCGATGAACACTGTCCGTTCTGCCCAGGCAATGAGGATAAGACTCCTCCGGCAGTTTACGTGAGGGGCAACAGCACAGATTGGCGCATCCGCGTCGTGCCGAACAAGTTTGCGGCCGTGAACCCACAGCTCTCGCCAAAGCGCAACCACGACGGCAAATTCCTCTCCGCCGAGGGTTTTGGAGTTGCGGAGGTCATCATCGAAAGCCCCTCACACAACGCAAATCCTTCGCTTATGTCTGACAACGAAGTGAAGGAAATACTTGAGTCTTACAAACAGAGATACATCGAGCTCTCAAAAAACGAGTCGATCGACCTTATCACAATCTTCCGAAACCACGGCCCGGCAGCAGGCACTTCGCTTGCGCATCCGCACTCGCAGGTGATTGCTACACCGATAGTGCCGCCGCAGGTGCGACAGCTCATGCAGCAGGCGCTCCTCTATCACGATACTTACGGCGGCTGCCCCTACTGCGTGATGCTGGAAGAGGAGATCTCGCAGGGCGAACGCATCGTGGCGAACGGCAAGCATTTCGTGGTCTTTTGCCCCTACGCCTCACAATCGCCCTTCCAGATCAGAATTATGCCCAAACGCCACTACTCGCTCTTCGATCGTATCACGGCCGAGGAGACGAACGAGCTTGCACATCTTTTGCGCACGACTCTCAAGAAGCTCGATACTGGGCTGGGTGATCCGGACTACAACCTCGTGATCCGCTCCTCACCTACTTCCGACGGCGAGCTGCACTATGAACACTGGCGGATGATCATCATCCCGCGAATCACCACGCCTGCAGGCTTCGAGCTAGGCTCCGGCATCTACATCAACACCATGCCGCCTGAGTCGTGCGCGGCGTTTCTGCGTGACGTAAATATAGAGTGATGTCATGCCCTCTCAAGGTATTCGCCACTCTCAGTGCTGATCTTGATCACGTCGCCGGCTTTGATGAAAGCTGGAACCATAACCGTGAGGCCTGTCTCCACCACACATTTCTTGTAGGAGGATGAGGCTGTCTGCTTCTTGAGCGAGGGGTCAGCCTCCACGACTTTAAGATTTACAGTAGAGGGGAGATCCACGCCGATGGGGTTCCCGTCGTAGAAGGTGACTTCAACCTTGGTGTTCGGAAGCAAATAGTGAATAGCGTCGCCGAACATCTCGCGGTCCATCTCGATCTGCTCATAGTTCTCGGTGTTCATGAGATGGTAGCGTTCGCCATCGTCAAAGAGATATTCCATCTGATGTTTTTCAAGAAAGGCCATCTCCACATTCTCGGTGGCGCGGAAGCGATTCTCGAACTGCACGCCTGTCTTGATGTTGCGCATCTTAGCCTGCACCATAGCACGCAGATTACCCGGCGTAAGGTGAGTTACGGAAAGCACGCGGCAAAGCTCGCCGTTAAAAAGAATGACTGAGCCGGCTCGTATGCGATTTGCTTGTACCATAAAATCCTCCTGATATACCAACGTCTCTCGTCCTTCATGTCAATCATTCCATTTTACTTCAACAGATCCAGAACACTCTCAAGCGCTTCATCGAGCTTTGAAGGATCTGGTCCGCCGCCCTGGGCAAAATCTGCTCGTCCACCGCCCTTTCCTCCCACGATTTCAGAGGCGCGCTTGACAATGTTTCCTGCGTGCACCTTGGGAGTAAGCGACTTGGACACAGCTGCGATGACAACAACCTTCTCCTCTATGACGCTGCCCAGAACCGCAACCCCTTCTCCCATCTTATCGCGATATTGCTCTGCCCACTCGCCAAGCGTCTTGCGATCAGGCGCATCCACCTTTGCTGCAAGCACCTTTACGCCATTCACATCCTTTACCCTCTGTATAAGATCTGCCATGCCAGATCCTGCTGTTTGGCTGCGCGCCTTCTTTAACTCCTTTTCGAGCGAAGCTACCTGTTCTGCAAGTTTCTTTGCCTTCTCGGCTATCTCGCCAGGCGTTGCGCGAAGAGCTTTGGCTGCCTCATCCAACTTCTGCTGCAGTTCATTTACATATTTTTCCACACCCCGACCTGTCACTGCCTCAATGCGCCTGACTCCTGCTGCAACGGATGACTCAGATATGATCTTCATCATGCCAATATCGCCAGCTGCATGCACGTGCGTGCCTCCGCAAAGCTCTTTTGAAAAACCAGATATGTCTATCATGCGAACTCTGTCGCCGTACTTTTCACCAAAGAACGCCAATGCCCCACTGGCTACAGCCTCTTCGTATGATGTCTCATAGGTGAGCACGGGATAGTTTTTGCGTATGGCAGTGTTCACTCGCCTTTCTACCTCACGTATCTCCTCTGGAGTCATTGCCTGAAAGTGAGAAAAATCAAAACGAAACCTATTAGGCGCCACAAGCGAACCTGCCTGTTTTACATGCTCGCCCAAAACCTCTCTGAGAGCGCGGTGCAATAGATGGGTTGCAGTGTGATTGCAACGCGTTTGCTCGCGCTTCTCAGCATCGATAGCGAGTGTAAGGTTTGTACCCTCAGATATGTTACCGCGCACGACTTTTGCCTTATGAACGATGAGATTTGGCAAAGGCATCTTAGTGTCTGTTACTTGAAGCTCGATGCCCTCGGCAACCGCCATCCCAGTATCGCCAACCTGCCCGCCTGATTCGCCATAGAAAGGCGTGGAAGCTGCGATGAACTCTATCTCATCACCTGGCCCTGCTTTGTTAACGCGCTTTCCGTTTGCGATGATAGCCAAGATCTTCGATTCTTCATTGTCCTGTGAGTATCCTACAAACGACGAACTGATACCGCTGGAAGCCAAATCCTTATATATGCTGCTCACGACCTCCTCGCCTGTGCCTTTCCAACTAGCGCGGGCGCGTTCGCGCTGTTTTTCCATGAGCGCATTAAAGCCATCCACATCGACTGCCATGCCCTGCTCCGCTGCTATAATCTGTGTTACATCGAGCGGAAAACCATATGTATCGTACAGCTTAAAAGCCACATCGCCTGAAATGGTCTTATCCTTTGCGCGCGAAGCTTCGGACATTAAGAGATCAAGACCCTTGTCCAGTGTTTCATAAAAGCGCTCTTCCTCGGATGCTATGACCTTGGTGATAAACCGATCATGAGTAGCAAGCTCTGGATATGCGCCACTCATCTCGTCGATGATTACACCCACAAGCCCTGCGAGAAACGGACTATCCCTGCCAATGCGTTTTCCATAACGAATGGCACGCCTTATGATTCTGCGCAGCACATAACCACGACCTTCGTTTGATGGAATTACGCCGTCGCCGATGAGAAACACCGAACCTCTGAGATGATCTGCTATAACGCGAAGCGAGACATCGGCTTCAGGTGATTTGCCAGGCTTGGTATTCGTGAGCTTTGCCACTTCTGCAATGATGGGCTTAAAAAGATCGGTCTCCCAGTTTGACTCAACTCCTTCCATAACAGCTGCAAGGCGCTCCAGACCCATACCAGTATCTATGCATGGTTTATCGAGCTTTGAAAGTTTTCCGGTTGCTGTGCGATTGAACTGCATGAAAACGAGGTTCCAGATTTCCATGAACCGATCAGATTCAAAATCATCCACCCTAAAAGGACCTTTGCCAAAATCCCACAGGATCTCAGAGCACGGACCGCAAGGTCCTGTATCTCCCATGGCCCAGAAGTTATCTTCCTCCCCAAGGCGATAGATTTTGTCCTTTGGCACGTGCTTAAGCCACAACTTCTCTGCCTCATCATCATCCCGAAAGATGGTGATCACCATCCTCTTGGGATCAAGACCATACTCCTTTGTCATGAGCTCCCAAGCAAAGGCTATGGCATGTTTTTTAAAGTAATCGCCAAAACTAAAGTTGCCCAGCATCTCAAAGAAGGTATGGTGCCGCGGCGTATGGCCCACATTTTCCAAATCATTGTGTTTGCCTGATACGCGCATGCACTTTTGTGATGAACAGGCACGGGCGTACGGAGGGATTTCCTCGCCCGTGAATAATTCTTTGAACGGCACCATGCCTGCGTTGGTGAAAAAGAGCGTAGGATCATTTGTGGGAACGAGCGATGCGCTCTTAACACGCGTGTGCCCGTTCTTTTCAAAATACGATAGAAACGTCTCGCGAATCTCGGCTGCTTTCATGAGCTGTAGGCTCCTATTTAATTAATGATATCAAGATGTTAACACAGAGGTCCTTTTACCCACCTGCCAAAAGACGCGCGAGCCTATCACCAGCTAAAACAAATGACAAGCATGGGGTATAGGAAAACCTGGCACGAGCAGAGGTATGGTAACAGGCACGCAAACGCAAACGGGCGAAATGAGATCTACCTGGCACCGACGTGCACTACTGAAAGCCTTTCAACAAAGGGCCCTGCAAATCGCAGAGGAAATGCATGGTAGTTAAAGATAATTTTCTGTCACGTTGCTGGCGTTGCTTGCTTAATTGTCTTTGTCTCAGCCTTAGCCTTGGTCTCGCCCTTAACCTGATCGGCCTTTCGCACGATGCCGTGTTTTTCTAAAATAGCCTTCTCCAGCCGCTCGAGGCTCTTTGGATTCTCTTTTAAAAACTGCCGTGCGTTTTCTCTGCCCTGGCCTATTCTATCGTCACCTAAGGAGAACCAAGCGCCGCTCTTCTCAACGAGGCCCATGTCAGTAGCCAAATCCAGCACATCGCCCTCGCGCGATACGCCCTCACCATAGAGTATGTCGAACTCAGCTTGCTTAAACGGAGGAGCTACTTTATTTTTTACCACTTTCACGCGGGTGCGCGAACCAATCACTTGCTCTGCCTGCTTGATGGCTGCGATGCGGCGGATATCTAAGCGAATTGATGAGTAAAACTTAAGCGCATTGCCGCCAGTGGTAGTTTCAGGGTTTCCGAACATCACGCCTATCTTCATGCGGATCTGGTTGATGAAAATCACCATGGTCTGGGATTTGGAGATGGCGGCAGTTAGCTTGCGAAGTGCCTGGCTCATGAGCCTTGCCTGCGCGCCCATTTGGGCATCGCCCATGTCTCCATCGAGCTCTGCGCGCGGAACAAGCGCTGCAACAGAATCCACGACCAAAACACCAACAGCACCTGAACGCACAAGCATGTCAGCAATCTCCAAGGCCTGTTCGCCGCTATCTGGCTGGCTAATTAACAAATCCTCGGTCTGAACGCCCAGCTTGCGCGCATAATCCACATCAAGCGCATGCTCTGCATCAATGTAAGCTGCTATCGCACCTTTTTTTTGTGCCTGGGCCACAACCTGAAGCGCCAAGGTAGTCTTGCCCGAAGACTCGGGACCATAGATCTCTATCACGCGGCCGCGTGGAAGACCGCCTATGCCAAGCGCTATGTCCAGAGAAAGCGCTCCTGTGGAAACAACCTCTATTCCTGACACGAGCGGCTCGTCTTTGCCAAGGCGCATGATCGCGCCTTTGCCAAACTGTTTTTCAATGGATGAAACAGCTAAACCTATGGCCTTTTCTCGGTTATCAAGGGTGGGTGTGTTTGTCATGGAAGACTCCTTTCGTGATGCGTATTTTGTTAGTTACAATTTGCCGGCGCCCAAAGAAAATCGCTTGAGGGCGGTGTAGATCGGACCCTCTTTAGTAAGCTCGCTCTTGTACAGCACAAGTTCAGTTATATCGAATGAGCAAAACTCGTGTTCAGCCATTTTCTCGACCAGAGCAATGAGAGCATCTTTATCTTTGAATGCGGTTTTTGCACGGCCCAAAGTAAGATGCAGCCTAAGGGCCCTTGGGTCTTTCTTAAATCCAAACTCTAAAAACGCCTTTTCGAGCTTGGCATGCAAAGAGATAACAGAATCAGTCTCACCAATAAGCCCTGCCCACAAAACCCTTGGATAGCGCCAGTTTGGAAACACGCCAATGCCATGCCCCTCTAGATGAATGGGCGATTGATGGCGCACTTCTTGCTCGATAACGTCTGAGAGCTTACCCAAAAGCAGCTCTTCCTCCACATCTCCAAAAAAGCGCAGAGTGCAGTGCATGCGCTCTGGAGTGAGCCAGCGTATGCCCTTTACCTTTGGCGCAAATAGTTCGATTACAGAGGCAAACTCTGCTTTGAGCTTATCTGGTATGTCGAATGCGAGAAATGATCGGATCTTCATATAAATTCCCTGACTAGTGACTCGTAACCTGTGACCAGTGCCTTAAAACCATGGTTTGTTAATACTGGTTACTGGTCACTGATTACTGATCACTGTTTAGAGTTCACTTTTCAAGAGGTATTTTCTCACCATATCCAAAGCGGTTGCAGCCACTATTTGCTTAAACCAGAGGCGGTCGCGCTCATAATGATATTCGCGCGCCCAAGTGCCGTCTGGCGTGGCCAAAGCAATATGCACGGTTCCAACCGGCTTATTTGGCGTGCCTCCGCTGGGGCCGGCAATGCCAGTGATGCCGACGCCGATATCTGTTTTGCTTTCGCGCCTTATACCTTCTGCCATGGATATGACCGTATCCTTAGATACTGCGCCCTCAGACTCGATCACTTTGCCAGGCACGCCAAGCATCTGTTGTTTTGAGAGGTTGCTGTAGCAAACAGCGCCGCGTTCAAAATAATCGCTTGCCCCCGGCACATCGGTGATCATGGAGCACATAAGGCCGCCGGTGCACGATTCAGCCACAGAAAGGGTAAAGCCTTTTTGCTTAAGCAATGTTCCAACAACTTCGGCAAGCGTTGCTTCGCCCTGGCCATATACCACATCGCCCAGCTTATTCATTATATTATGGGCAGCATCATCAACCGCCTTTTGCGCTTTGATAGGATCTTTTCCGCGCGCAACGAGCTTAAGAAGGATCTCAGGAAATTTTACGCGAAACGAAAGCCGTGCCTCGCCAAGCTCTATGCTTGATAGCTTCGTATCTATAGAAGCCTCGGGGATTCCAAAACAGCGAAGTACGCGCACAGCGTATGTCGCTTGCGCATGTTCTTTGAGCCAGGGCATGACCGAATCTTCAAATATCTGATATAGCTCTTTTGGAACGCCGGGCAGGAAGAAAAACTCGGCTGCTCCCAGCTTAACCCGAATTCCAGGGGCTGTGCCCACCCGATTTTCAAGCACTGCCGCTCCCTCATTTCGTATAAGCTTTTTGCCAAACGCCTTGGCCGCAGTCTCTAAAGTGATATCGTCAGCAGTAGGCCCTAAACCGCCAGTGACCATGACAACATCAGCCCGCTTTGCAGCCTGCTTTAGGGCATCAGCTATGGCATTTGCATCATCACCAATAGAGGTATGGCGCACGATCTCAAATCCAAATGCCCAGCAACGCTCGGCAATCCAAGCCGTGTTCGTATCCACGATCACGCCCTGCATCACTTCATCGCCAGTTGTGATGATCTCTATTTTCATAGGATTTTCGGTTAGCTCATTAATTTATAACTCAAATTCCAAACAAAAAATTATGTGCCAGCAAGGCCAGCAACGTGGACCAGCCTTTGTTTTACTTTGCTTGCGTTTCTGGCGTTGCTTGCGCTTTTACCAGTTTATTCCTTTTATCCCAAATGCGGGCAGAACAATTTCAAATACCAATAATGTTATGTTTGCATATATGCCTGCCATCACATCATCCAGCACAATGCCGCGGCCATCAGAAAAGCGCCTTTCCAGCCAGCGCACAGGCCATGGCTTAACAATGTCGAACATGCGAAAGAGAATAAAACCCGTGACCGCCAGCGCAAAAGAAGGCCTGTGAAACGCCATGGTCACGATAAAGCCTGCGATCTCATCAATTACAATCTGCGGCGGGTCAACCTCTTCAAACTGTTCCTGGGCCCTGGTGGAAACCCAAATGGCAAAAACTATGAACGCCAAAGCAAAAGCCGCATACGCAGGATAAGACAGATACCTTACCAGCCAATAGAGCGCTACTCCCACTATTGTGCCCCAGGTGCCAGGCGCTAGAGGAATCTTGCCTGAATAACAACCAGTGGCGAAAAAAAAGATGATCTGCCTCATTACAAGTGTCTCCAAAATTTTTGAACCACTAACATTGCCATGAAAAAATGACAATGGATAAGGAATGCATAGGGCATGCCAAAAAAAAGCCCTTATTTATCAAGAAGGCGACGAACGCTGCTGTAGCGAAATGATGCAGCTATGCCAAATTCCAAGCACCAAAAGCCTGTGTTTGGGTTATTGGAATTTGATATCTGGAATTTATTTGGAATTTGGTGATTGGTATTTGAGCATGTTCTCTATTGAAAAGTATACAATCATTTAAAGTAGCAGGTATTAGCTCTCAATCGCCAGACCTGCATGGAGGAGTGCTTGGGCAACCTTGTCAGCTCCTTTACCTCCCTTCCCACAGATCTCCCACCCCTCCCCGTTCCACTTGAGCCAGACTTTGGGATAACTAGGCGATTCCCTCCCAGCAGGAACAGATGAGAATAATCCTAAGGAACCCTCGATCTTTCCATCTTTTGAGATCCTAGCTCCGGTTAAGACCCATTCTTCTCCCTTCCTAAGCTCCGCATCACCTATATCTTGATGCACCTTACTCAAAAAATCCTTTGGTAGAGTTTCTAGGTCTGACAAGCTACTCACTTCTCCAAGCCTTACATCAGCTCGCATACGCGCTAGGCCTGCTTTCTCTATTGCTTCTGCAACCTTGTCAGCTCCACTACCTTCCTTCCGACAGATCTCCCACCCCTCCCCACTCCACTTGAGCCAGATTTTGGGATAATGATTCGCTTCCCTCCCCGCAGGAACAGATGAGAATAATCCTAAGGAACCAGAGATCTTTCCATCTTTTAAGATTGCAGCTCCGGTTAAGACCCATTCTTCACCAATCCTTAATTCTGTAGCGCTTATATCTCGATGCACATTACTCAAAAAATCCTTTGGAAGAGTTTCTAGGTCTGACAAGCTACTCACTTCTCCAAGCCTAAGATCAGCTCGCATACGCGCTAAGCCCGCCTTCTCCATTGCTTCTGCAACCTTGTCAGCTCCCTTACCTTGCTTACGACAGATCTCCCACCCCTCCCCGTTCCACTTGAGCCAGACTTTGGGATAACTAGGCGATTCCCTCCCAGCAGGAACAGATGAGAATAATCCTAAGGAACCATAAATCTTTCCATCTTTTAAGATTGCAGCTCCGGTTAAGACCCATTCTTCTCCCTCTTTCAACTCCGCATCACCTATATCTCGATGCACCTTACTCAAAAAATCCTTTGGTAGATCTGCTAGTTCTGACAATGCGTTCAATCCTCCAAGCCTAAGATCAGCTCGCATACGCGCTAAGCCCGCCTTCTCCATTGCCTCTGCAACCTTGTCAGCTCCACTACCTTCCTTCCGACAGATCTCCCACCCCTCCCCACTCCACTTTAGCCAGATTTTGGGATAATGATACGATTCCCTCCCAGCAGGAACAGATGAGAATAATCCTAAGGAACCATAAATCTTTCCATCTTTTAAGATTGCAGCTCCGGTTAAGACCCATTCTTCTCCAACCTTTGCCGGCCTTGGCAGCAATACATCCAGACTCTTAAGCCCCCTAAAACCGTGCAAGCTAGGATCCCACTCCAAGCGATGCCCTCTTAATTCATCCATGCTCTCACCTATTGCCCTCACCCACCTACTACCCTCTTGCATTTTGAAATAATGATAAAGTCCAAGGGCCAAGTGATCAAGCGCTTGGTCACGGAGTTGGTTTCGATAAAGAGTCTTTAGTGCGCTTGGTGTAAACTTGATCCGACCTTCCTCCACTCCATAATCCACATTCATCTCAACTGGCCCAGGCTCTTTTCCCTCTACTTCAAAGTATATCTCCAACCCGCTCTTTAAGAGCTCCATCACAGCTATCGCTTCATACCCATCGCTTTCCTTTAAACTTTGGATATAGGACCCATCAAAATACTGCCTGTCCAAGTATAAAAGCGTTGCCAATCGCCTAACCAACCGCCGATTGATCTCTCCTGTATCTTCAGTCAAAAGACTCAAAAGCTCATCTCCTCCCATGCCCACATCACGAGCCATCTGGTCTATGTCGCCTGCATATGCTTTGTCCAAGTGTCCAAGCAGCTCATCCAATAGCCTTTGCCAGTTTGCTGGTAGGAGTGTTTGCTCCTCTTTTGGTGCAGGGCTTTCTTCGGGATTGGAATCGGATGGGGGTGGCGGAGATGCTTCAGGTGCCTTGGCGCTTTCTGTTGCTCGAATATCATATAACTCACCTGATGCTATAACTTTTGGTATACCATACGCCTCTCGATAGCTGTGCTGATATCTGCCATCGCTCAAAATGTCGTGCACATCTATTACCACTCGCTTGATCTCCTCTTGTAGGACTCCTCTATCATCAACCTCTTCTCCATAGCGAAGAATCCTTCCTGCTTCCTGATACTTCGTGATTGCTGATAATGTAGGCCGTGCTCCGATCAAGTTTCTCACAAAGTGACCATCAAAACCTTCACTCAACACATCACAGTTAAACACTGCCTCTATCTCTCCTGCCTCAAACTTCTTCATTATCAAATCGCGCACCTTATTGTGCATTGTACCCCACACAACCGCGATCAGTCCGCTTCCTTTATCCTCCTTAGCTTCCGCAATTACTTCCTTGGCCTCTTTAAGATCCATCCTCTCCAATCCATTACCATTACTACCTTTGGCACCAAGGATGCGTATTTTTCGATCCTTTAACTCCAAAGCCCAGCTCTTAAAATATTCCTGATAATACTCGGCCATCCCCATCACGTGTTTTAAGTCCACGCCAAAAAATAAACTAGGAGCCATGCCTTCTTCTCCACCCCTCACTTGCCTGACTCCGTTAGCTTCAAAAGCTCGCATGATTAGACGATGACGCTCCTTTAGGTTAATCGCATCTGACAGATCTCCTTGATTAAAATCCTTGCGCGTGGAGCGCAGTCCATCCAAGTGGATGCGCGTATTTATGCGCATAAGGTTCAGATTGGGTAGGGCTCCGCTGCGGATTAACTCATAGGGCTTGAGCCGTATCACTGGATTGGGCTCCTGGCCGCTGGGTGTAGCTGTAAATCCTAGACTGTAAACTTCGGAATTTAGCTTTTGCAAAGCCCTTTTGGTTTCCTGCCACGTCCTTGCCTCATGATGATGGATCTCGTCCATTAAAAGAAGAGGTACAGTTGCCACATCTCCCAGCTCTGTCTTTAGATCTCTTACCATTGCCTCAGGATCTTTTCCCACAGTTGGAATGCTTGCGATGATTACATCACCACTGTAATCCTTGTTTCCTCCTCCCACATGACTAACCTTTAGAAATCTTTTATATTTCTCTCTAAAATACGATCCTAGAAGTTCCTCAACTTCCTTAAGATTCTGTCTTCCGATCACCTTTCTATGCGTTGTGATGATTACTTTGTTACCGCTCTCAAACCCCAATCCCCATTCCTGATCTGCCATTGCGATCGTTGCGATCATGCTGCGTGTCTTGCCTGAACCTGTTGGTGATATGACTGTGCCCTCAAAATCAACATCGTGTTTTCTCGCTCGTGCCATATCGATTCGGATCGCTTCCAATATCTGAATCTGATGCGGACGTAGACTCAATGACTTTGGCAAGCCTTTGATGGGTTTATTGATCAATGCCTTGATGCGTTGCCCGGGCTTTAATCGCGGCTCTGCTGGACTGGGTTCTGGTCTTACTCGCCTTGGCCATCGCTCCTTGGGAATCTCTGTAAGACCAACTTTCCAGGTTGTTGAATGCTCCCATGCCACCAGATCTCGACCCAGCTCTGATAACTCCTGCGCTAAAAGGCGAGATCGATCCAGAAGATCTGCTGCATAGTCGTGCTGCTTAATGCGATACACCAGTTCCAATTCTTCACTAGTCTTCTCCAAACGATCTCTGACCCGATAGAACGAATCATAAAAGCTCTGCTCGATTCCTGCATCCAGGCTGCCCAATAACTTCAGAAAGTATTTGCAGCTTTTTTCATGCAGAGACTTTATTTCCTCAAACAATTCGTGTTCAGATTCGGAAAGCTTCTCCTGCCAATTCGAGACGTGAAACCAATTCGGATATGCATTCAATATTGAATCTGCCTGCGCCCTAAACGGGTCCATCCTTGCTGAAAAAAACGGAATCACTTGCATGCCTTTTTTGGCGATCTCATGAGGAACAACTAGACTTTTAGTAAACGTATCTTCAGCGCTTATAAATCCTCGCTGTACAGAGATCGCACTGGTACTTGCAGTAATCTGTAAGCTCGGCATCTGATATCCGAATATACTCGCACTAAATTCACTTGCGATAAAGACACCAAGGCCGGGCTGAGAGATGAAAACCTTCATACCTCTCCCTTATCGCTCATTTTTCAAAAGAGTTGCTAACTACCATGAGGGATTGAGTTTTTTAAAAGTTCATTTGAGAGGATTTGTCACTAAATGAGATGCATGTGGAAATACAACAAAAACGCTATTAAAATAATAATATCATGGCGTTATGCCATTTCACCCCTAGGGGTGACCTACACGCTTGCTATAACGAAAACAAGCCAGCAAAGCGAGACACTCGAGAAAGGCAAAAAACGTTGCTGGCCTTGCTTGCCTTGCTGGCTTTGCTTGCCTTGCTGGCTTTGCTGGCTTTGCTGGCTTTGCTTGCCTTGCTGGCGTTGCTGGCTTTGCTTATTTGCTTACGAAGTTCTATTGAAATGTGAACGCATGACTGCTAGGGCATAGGGCATGGCCAAACAACGAACCATATTTGCGTGCCAAAAATGCGGTGCTCAATCTCCAAGATGGATTGGCCGCTGCCCTGAATGCGGCGACTGGAACACTTATGCCGAGGAAATTGAAGAAAGCCTGCCTCAGAGCAGCACTTCTCTCAGCACTGAAAGCCTTCCCATAAAATTAGGCGAGATCACGGCGCAAGAAGGACAGCACATCCCTACAGGCATTGCTGAACTCGACCGCGCCTTGGGATCAGGCTACATACCAGGCGGCGTATCATTAATAGGTGGTGATCCAGGCATAGGAAAATCCACAATAGTAATGCAGGCGCTGGCAAAGGTGGCTGATTGCGGAAAAGTTGTGCTCTATGTCTCAGGTGAAGAGAGTGCCGCCCAGATTAAGCTGCGCGCAGATCGCATGGAGATAAAAGGTGCGGGGCTTGTCGTTCTCACTGAGAACAACGTAGAGCGCATAATAAACAGAATGCGCGAGCTAAAACCTGCAATAGTCGCTATCGATTCTATCCAGACCATGCACACATCTAACCTAAGCTCTGCGCCTGGCACCATTGGGCAAGTGCGAGAATCTGCTGCCAAGATCCTTATGCAGGCAAAGCAGACTGGCATTGCAGCATTTCTTGTCGGGCATGTTACAAAAGATGGCGCAATAGCTGGACCCAAAGTGCTGGAGCACATGGTGGATACGGTGCTCTACTTCGAAGGCGAGCGCGGCCATCCATTTCGCATTTTAAGAACCATCAAAAACCGCTTTGGATCCACAAACGAAATAGGCGTATTTGAGATGACAGGCAAGGGGCTAAAGGAAGTGCCCAATCCATCGGGCATCTTTTTGTCTGAAAAACCAAAGTCCGCGCCCGGCTCTGTGGTATCAGCTTCGCTCGAAGGATCCAGGCCCTTGCTGCTCGAAATTCAAGCGCTCGTATCCTCCTCTGGCTTTTCTTCGCCCCGCAGAACTGCAATAGGCATAGATGCAAACCGCTTGGCACTCCTGGTTGCTGTGCTGGAGAAGATCGAAGGCATAGATCTCAAAGGCCAAGACATATTCCTAAACGTAACCGGTGGCATGCGCATTACCGAACCAGCCGCGGATCTTTCGGTTATCGCGGCAGTACATTCCAGCTTCTTGAACCGCCCGGTGGATCACGAAACAGTGGTGATCGGCGAAGTAGGACTTGCCGGCGAAACAAGGGCGGTGCTCGGCGCTGACACTCGTCTAAGAGAAGCAGAAAAAATGGGATTTCGTCGTGCACTCATCCCCAAATCCAACCTCAAGGGCAAGCTGCCCAAGAAGATGGAAGTGTTCGGCGTTTCCTCTGTAAGCGAGTGCCTAAAACTCCTTTAGTATCAGTAATACTTTCTTACAGCATTTGTTTGGAATTTGGTGCTTGGAATTTGGAATTTCTCCTTGGGGTCTTAACACCCCACGCCACCCTCTAGCTGGGGTCCCAATTGTTGAATTCTTGTCTCCGTCTGATTTTTTCTCTTTATTTATCAAGCGTTTATTTTGTGTTACGCTGAGGCTCACTTGGCAGATATCTTGCATCTATATCTAGGCAGCAGGGGGACAAACACAAAGGAAGAGGCATCATTCATGGCTCTGGTTCGTAAACAACTGCAACAACAGCAAGGCCGCGTTGGCAATACCTATGGCGAACGCCGCAATAACGACTCTTTTCCAACTACTCAACGGCCGCAAGCATCCAAGCCTTTGGATAAGTTTGCAGGAATCGCCAACAACGCCAACACTAAGAATAAAACAGGCTTGGCGGGATTTGCTGCTAACGCAACTTTCCAAGCTGCAAGGCGTTTTTCAAGTGGCGCTCCCTACAAGCGCCCACTGCACGATCACATAGAAAAGGGTACTGCCCCAGCACGAGGACACAAACAACCTCCCTCTGACAATGCCATTCTTAATTTTCTTGATAGGGTTATAGAAAGAACACCTGCCAATCCCCGCATAGCCAGAAACATGGCTGCAAAACAGCGCACAGCACCAGCAAGAACACCTGCTCAAGCCACTATGCAAGAAGTTGTCAAAACCGCACGCCCCCGCACCAGAAAAGCCTAATTCAGTAACCAGTGGTCAACAACTGATTACTGATAACTAATCACTGATAACTATCCACAAAGGTCCAGATATTCACTTGCCAACCAGAAAAGCCTATGTTAGGTCCCAACGCCCATAAAGGAGCGATAAGATGAAAGAAAACATACATCCAAAGAGCGAAGAGGTGACCATCACCTGCACCTGCGGAGGCCAGTTCAAGACAACCTCAACGCTTGGCAAAAATTTCACAGTGGAGCTATGTTCGAAATGTCATCCCTTTTTTACAGGTAAGCAGCGTTTGGTCGACTCAACAGGACGAGTCGAGCGCTTCCAAAAACGCTTTAAAAAGTATCAGGACCAGAATAAAAAGAAGGAAGACAAGAAGGCAAAATCCACAGCTGAAACTACTACCGAAAATCAGTAGCAAAAATTTTACTAATTTACATGCCCATAGACCGCAAAGGTCCGTGGGCATTGTTATAATTAGGGCCAGCAACGTAAAAAACGAGAAAAGAAATTATGTTCGAAAAACTCAAAGAAGTGGAAAAAAGATTTGATGAGCTCACTGAGAAACTCGGTGATTCCAAGATAATTGCAGATCAATCGAAGTTTCAGGCAATCGCAAAGGAGCGATCTGATCTTGAAGCAATCGTTGTCACATTTCGCCGCTACGTGGAGGTGGAAAATGATCTCAAGGGCAATGAGGAAATTGCGCAAACTGAAGCAGACAAAGAGCTAAGAGAACTCGCCAAGGCTGAAATACCATCCCTTGAGCAAGAGCTAGCTGATCTTGAGCAAAGACTTCGCTTGCTCATGCTCCCAAAGGATCCAAACGATGATAAAAACATCCTACTCGAAATACGAGCTGGCACAGGCGGCGAAGAAGCAGCGCTCTTTGCAGCTGTCCTGTTTCGCATGTACCAGCGCTTTGCAGAACAAATGGGCTGGAAGGTGGAAGTACTAGAGCAAAATGCCACTGGCCTAGGCGGCTTTAAGGAGCTCATCGCGCTGATAGCTGGCGACAAAGTATATAGCCATCTCAAATACGAAAGTGGCGTTCATAGGGTGCAGCGCGTGCCCACCACAGAAGCATCAGGAAGGGTGCACACATCCGCATGCACTGTAGCTGTCTTGCCTGAAGCAGAAGACATTGACGTACAGATCGACGAGAAGGACTTGCGAGTGGACGTGTATCGTTCCTCTGGCCCGGGCGGCCAGGGCGTAAACAGAACTGACTCAGCAGTAAGGCTTACGCATATTCCTTCTGGCCTCGTGGTTGCCTGTCAAGATGAACGAAGCCAACATAAGAACAAGGCGCGAGCAATGAAGATATTAAAATCACGCCTTTTAGACATGAAGCAACAAAAGCAAGCAGCTGAGCGCACGCAAACCAGACGCGCCATGGTAGGAACAGGCGATCGCTCAGAAAAGATCAGAACATACAACTTCCCTCAAAACAGGCTCACCGACCACCGCATCGGGCTTAGCCTTCACAACCTAACGAACATATTAGAAGGAAACCTAAACGACGTAATTGAAGCGGTTAGGCTACATTTCCAGGCCGAATCGCTTAAAAGCAGTAAGGACTAGGGAATGAATGCCAGCAATGCAAGATACGAAATACGAATATCGAAATTCCACTGTTGTTGCGTTAGAACTGCATGTTTTTCATGGATGTCATTGCGAGCAAAGCGAAGCAATCCCCTTATAACCTGTGTTTGCGGGAGTTTGCTTCGTCGCTAAACGCTCCTCGCAATGACACCTAGACATGAGAAAAATGAATTCTTATATTTCAACCAGTTAACACCTCTAACGCAACAACAGTGCGAAATTCGAATTTTCATTATGAACATCTTAAGCGCGCTAAACAGCGCTGAAAATATGCTCACTAAAGCCGGCATCCAAACGCCAAGGCTTGACGCTGAAGTAATTCTAGCCAGCACATTGAGCACATCGCGCCAGAACCTCTATGTCACACATCACAATAGAAGCGTCCCTGAAGAAATTCTGAATCGCTTTAGACATGCCATAATCAGGCGAGCACTAGGATGCCCTGTCGCATACATCACAGGCCATAAGGAATTCTGGTCAATTCCTATCAAGGTTACACCGGATATTATGGTACCTCGCCCAGATACTGAGACAGTTGTTGAGCAAGCCCTGAGAATTTTGGGATCCCGCAATAAAAAGCCGGCAATTCTAGACCTATGCACTGGCAGCGGCTGCATTGCAGCAGCGCTAGCTAAGGAGTTTCCAAACGCCTCTATCATTGCAACCGATATCTCTCCAAAAGCGCTTGATGTTGCACGTTTAAACCTAGCATTTGCAGGTAATCGAATTAGGCTTCGTCAGGGCGATCTATTCGAAGCGCTGGTTCAAAAAAATAATACCCTCCCACGCTTTGATATGATCGTTGCAAATCCTCCTTATATACCAAAAAGCGATCGTCATAAACTTTCGCGCGACATAGTTGATTTTGAGCCTCTACACGCCCTATTTGGCGGTAAAACCGGGCTTGATTTTATCACCCGCATAATCAAGGATGCCCCCAGCTTTCTTGTGCCAGGCGGTTGGCTTGTTATGGAAGTTGGTAAAGGGCAAGCTGTTTCATGTATAAAAACTGCCCTTTCCACAAAAGCATATGACTCAATGAGGACAGCAAAGGATTTGGGCGGTATTGAGAGAGTTGTACTAATGAGAAGCAAGCAACGTTGAAAACCAGTACAAGATCCTGATCACTGGTTACTGATCACGAGATACGAAATACGAGATACGGTATTTACCATGGAAAAGATGATTATACATGGAGGAATTCCTTTAAAGGGTACGGTGAGCATAAGCGGAGCGAAAAACGCTGCTTTGCCCATCATGGCATCCACCCTGCTTGCGACCGGAGAACACACCATAAAAAACGTACCCCACCTTCGCGATATAAGGACTATGCTCAAGCTCCTTGAACATATCGGAGCAGAATGGGAGTGGAACGGCGATCTCACCATTAGGACTAACCGCTACAGCGCCCTTGAAGCACCATATGACCTGGTCAAGACCATGCGCGCATCAGTGCTGGTGCTAGGACCGCTAGTAGGACAGCTCAGGCGCGCACGCGTCTCGCTTCCGGGCGGATGCGCAATCGGCACAAGGCCTATTGATATGCACCTAAGCGCGCTTGAAGCCATGGGTGCCAAGATAGAGCTCAAAGATGGGTATGTTGAGATCTTTGCACGCAACCTACATGGCGCTGACATCTCCTTTAACCGCGTTACAGTAACTGGCACAGAAAATATAATGATGGCTGCAGTGCTGGCTGATGGCACTACCACGCTGTGCAACGCTGCTCGCGAACCAGAAGTGGTGGATTTGGCCAAGCGCTTAAATGAGATGGGCGCGCATATCAAAGGCGCTGGCACTGATCGAATCATCATTCATGGTGTAGAGAATTTAAAGCCCGCATCACATACTATAATAGCTGACCGCATTGAAGCAGGAACCATGCTCATGGCTGCAGGCATAACCGGCGGTGATTTGCTCATCAACAACTTTCCCTCCTCTATGTTAGAAACACTCGTGGCCAGGCTTACAGAAGCGGGAATGCATATCAAAATAAGCGGCGACACAGCGCACGCAAAAGGCTTTGGAGATCTGCAAAGCGTTAGCATCACTACAGCGCCCCACCCAGGTTTTGCCACAGATCTGCAAGCACAATTCATGGCACTCATGTCAGTAGCCAAAGGTCACAGCACAATCTCCGAGACCATCTTTGAAAACCGATTCATGCACGTGCCCGAACTTAAGCGCATGGGTGCAGATATTACAATCGAGGGGAGCACAGCTGTCATCAAAGGTACTAGCGAACTCAAGGGTGCTCCGGTAATGGCTACAGACCTGCGGGCCTCTGCGTCGCTAGTGCTGGCTGGCCTTGCAGCCAAGGGACGCACCGAGATAAAACGCATATACCATCTCGACAGGGGCTATGAGAAGATCGAGGAAAAGTTGGCAGCTTGTGGTGCGCGCATCGAAAAACAGCCGGATACAGTTAGCTAAAATCTAATTTCCAATTTCTAATATCCAATATCGCCTTTTCCAGAAAAACCGCTAAAGACGAAATTAGAAATTGGATATTTGATATTGGGAATTCACATTCCTATTGCCATATGCTAGGATGCTTTAATTCTGGAAGGGGGGAGTTCGATGATACTCATTCCTCAGTGTTATCTCAAAAAAGGCAAAGTTGCCCTGCTTAGCGGCACCATATCCCCTATCTTCAAACAAGACCCTCTCGAGACAGCCAAAGCCATACGCGACGCAGGCGCAGAACACTTGCATATAAGCGATCTTAGCGTGCCACACGTGGGAACAAGCCCCACCATCCCAGTGATCAAGCAGATACGTAAGCAGAGTGATCTCATCATATCTGTGGATGGCGCCTTTAGAACAACGTCGACCGTAGGCGACTATCTTGAAGCAGGGCTGGAATTCGTAGCTCTTGGGCCCATCGCATATCAGCAGCCACAATTTCTTGAGGATTTGTGCAAGCAATTTCCTGGCAAGATCGCCACTCATATAGATGTTAAGGGCGGCAAAGTAACCATACCCGGTTACGCTGTTGCCACCAACAAATCTGCATATGACTATGCAGAACAATTCTTAAACCAGGGAGTGCGCTATATACTCTACTCCGACGTTAAAGCAGATGGTACCATAGGCAATGAAAACTTCCGCAATGTGCTTGAGTTCTGTAAAAAGGTGGTAGCAAGAATCATCTGCACATCCGAACTATCAAATCTTGAAGATATAGAAAAACTCTTTACGCTTGGAGCGCCACGGCTTGAAGGCCTTCTCCTAGCCAAATCCCTTTACGAAGACAGAATCAATCTCAGAAGCGCCGTCGCGATGGTAAACGACCTCATAATAGCCAGCGGCAACGAGGCAACGCTTCCAGACCTATAGGAGGATCCACATGTCCAAAGAGTGCATCTTCTGCAGAATAGCCAAGGGCGAGATACCTGCAGAAAAGGTTATGGAGACAGAAGACTTCGTAGCGTTCCGTGATATAAATCCTATAGCTCCCACCCACGTGCTGATAATACCACGCGAACATATTCCCACGCTAAACGACCTGGGCAAAGAAAAAGCCCATCTTGCAAACGGTCTGATCAATGCTGCTCAGGAGGTGGCAAAAAAGAGCGGAATAGCCAAAGACGGCTATCGCATCATCATCAACTGCAACAGGGCAGCAGGCCAAGAGATCTTCCATTTACACGCTCATGTAATCGGAGGACGACAATTGCAGGGAATGGGATAACTACAGGGGATAGGGATCAGGGAATGGCTCTCTGATCCCTCTTTATGAGTGAGATCATATCAATAAATCCAGCGACATTAGAGGTGATCGGTAAGACCGAGATCACTCCTGGCGCAAAGGTAGCCGAATATGTTGCAGCTGCCCGCTCCGCTTCAGTGTCCTGGGGTCGCATGCTGGTATCTGAGCGCGCAAAACACCTTCTGCGAGCAAGAGAATACGTGCTGGACAACATCGACACGATCGCACGTACCATCACGTTGGATAACGGCAAACCTTTGGCCGAATCTCTCACCGCTGAGATATACCCTATTGCAGATCTTCTATATCACTTTGCACACAACGCTCCCTTTGCCCTGCGCAAGAGCTCGTTGCCCATCGGAATAATGCGCCTGATCAGGCGGCGCTCGCGCGTTTATTACAAACCATATGGAGTCGTGGGTGTAATAAGCCCGTGGAATTTTCCTTTCTCCATCGCCGTTGGCGAGGTGGCCGCAGCACTCGTTGCTGGCAATGCCGTACTTCTTAAGCCATCTTCAGCTACAGCTCTTGTAGGAAAACTCATTGAGGAGATGTTTGCTTATGCTGGACTTCCTCCCAACATCTTCACCCACGTTCCTGGCGATTCCGCTACCGGCAAATCGCTTATTGAAGCTTTAGTGGATAAGATCGCCTTCACCGGCAGTGTGACCGTTGGAAAAGAAGTGATGCGCACGTGTTCAGAAACGCTCACCCCGCTTGTGCTCGAGCTCGGGGGCAAGGACCCGATGATAGTTCGGGAGGATGCAGACATCGAACACGCGACCAGCGGTGCAGTCTGGGGCGCATTCACAAACTGCGGGCAATGCTGTGCATCGGTGGAGCGCGCCTATGTACACGAATCGATCTTTGATGAGTTTGTCGAGATAGCAACCAGAAAGGCGCTTGCCCTAAAGATAGGCGGAGGACTTGACCCTGATGTGGATGTGGGGCCGTTAACGACCAGCGCACAGCTCGAACACGTTGAAGCACAGGTCCTAGATGCAAAGGCCAGAGGAGCTACAATACATTGTGGAGGAAAACGCCTTAAAGATCGTGTTGGCTATTTCTATCCGCCGACCATAATCACAAAAATAGATCATGCCTTCTCCTGCGTACGCGACGAAACATTTGGGCCGCTGCTTCCTGTGATGCCTTTCTCTGATGATATGCAGGCCGTTCAACTTGCAAATGACAGTGCCTATGGTCTTACAGCATCGATATGGACACGCGACATAAAGAGGGCCGAAGAGATGGCTGGTGCAATAGAGACAGGTACGGTCATGATAAATGACTGCGTGTTCACGCACGCGCTTCCAGGCACACCCTGGGGTGGCTGCAAGCAGTCGGGCTTTGGCCGAAGCCACGGACGAATGGGGCTCATGGAGTTTGTGCAGTCGTTGCACATTCACACCAATAGATTGAGACATAAGAACATGTGGTGGTATGGATATGATCTTGAACTCTTTGAACGCTTCTCACAGCTTGCCCGCCAAATGACCGGAGGGCTCATATCTCAGCTCAAGGCCCTTCCTTCCTTTCTCAAACTTTGGCGCCGCACAAAAATTTAAGTTCTCAATAGCTAAAATATATTTGACAACTTTGACGCGTCGCATATAAGATGATATTTAATAAATTATGAAAAAAGCATGGCAAAATATATTGGTGAATGAAAAGTCCAGGGGCATGTTGCTATCCTTGCATCTGCCTTGTCTGCCTATTTTTACCCCCTAACATAGATATTTAGACGCATTTGGAAGGCCCCGCAATGCGGGGCCTTTTTAATTAATAAAAAAAGTACGCAACTTTTTCAAAGATACTGCGATAAGGAAAATAACAAAGCGAATTGATCTTCTAAACTAGAAAGAAAACAAATGAATTATCAGGTTACCATTACATCAAAAATATTAAAAAGCGCGGACATACTGCCTATGCATTCGCTACGTCTACCTATTTTTATTTACGTGAACGTGCTGCCATTTACTACCTGACATAGATTTCAAACGCATTCGGAAGGCCCCGCAATGCGGGGCCTTTTTTTAAAATATATTGGATAATGTTTATCCCAGATAAGGAGATCACAATGTTAGCAACACAGAGTTTATTAGCAACACAGGGTTTATTAGCAGCATTTCCTGCCACGATAATAGCTGCAACCGGCGCGTGTACAAACGGTGTGGCAGCGCCCTCATCCATGACCGGTTGGGGTTCATGTGTGGGTAGCTTCACATATGGGGGCTCCAAGTGTGGCAACTATCCAACCACCCCCGCACTGTGGCGTAGCCGTGCTTCTCTAAGCGCGAATGCCTCCTCCTCTGCTCTACCAGCAAAACTGGCAGTGGCTGCAGGTCTCTCAGCAGCGACGCTAGCCTGGCCTGCCAGCGCTTTGGCTGAGCCTCGCATGATGAGGAGCGCTGATGCTGATATAGATGCAAAAGTATTGAGCGCTAATCCCGAACTCGTCCCATATGTTCTTTTGGCTAGCCTGGCAGTGTTTGCTGGTGTTGTGGGCGTGAGTCGAGTTGTTAACTGGGTCAAAAAAAGTGGTTCGCGTTGGGTTGCACAATCACATGCTTCAGTGGTGGCTAACGCAACTGCTGCTGCAAGAAAAAGCTCTCCTTGCGACCACGCAGCTCGGGTGGAAGGTACGGGGCTAAAAGGACTAGACCTCGAATTCCCTGCCCCTGTCGGCAGCAGTCGAGGCGCTTCATCAGGACCTGCTGATTAGGAATAACTCTGATCTAAGAGGAAGAAAAAACTAGCGCAACTTTTTAGATAATACCGCGATAACAAGGACAGAGCACAGCACATAGTAAAATTAAGACTATAAGGACCTTAAAGGATATGACTACTAGTTATTCTCCAGCTTCTGCAGTGCCACTGGCACCACCCCTTTATTTGCCAGCAACGCTGCCTTCTGCAGTAGCGGAAACCTTTTTTCCACCGGCAACGCTGGCCCCTCCGCCATACTTTTCTTGGTTTGACAGATGTGTTCGCTCTTTATCTTTTCAGAAATCCCAAAGATATGCGAACGCACCTGCAGCGCATGGTGCATGGAAGTTTGTAAGAGAGCACATAGATGCCGAACTAGATCATCTCAGAGGATATGAATCTGAAGCAGATAGACATTCATATCTCAATTACGTAGGCAATATCATCCTCAATAGAATGATGTTTAGTTTGGGAGTTCATCGGTTAGGTTTTCATTACAACCTACATGGCGGCTGTGCTACTGATTATTTAGAAAAGGGCGGCATCCTTGCTACGCAAGGGGACATCGAATTAAAATACACGCGCCTTGGAGATCCTGCGTTTAAGGTGTATTTCTTTGACTCAAATAATTGTGGCTTATTCGAGATCCTCAACGAGAGACATGCAAGCTTATTCGGCCCTAGAATGGGAAATGTGCTGGTGCTATTTGATCTTGGTTCTTCCTATCTCATGCAGGCTTTTGCGCAAAGGGGAGCATCGAAGAGAACAGCTACATCCATAGATTTTGACCCCGAGTGGATAAAAGAACAAAACAACGGAAAGATGGTCGGTATCCCGGCAAGCACCTTTGTCATGCCGCCTCTAACAATTTTTGAAGGTGTAAAACGCGCTATAGGACATACGGGATGGCTCAGCAGAGACGACGAGACGCTCACTGTCATGCGATACATAGAAGCATCCCTTTTTATGTACATGAACGAAATAAATTAAAAAACATTTGACATCTTTGACGCGATGCATATAGAGTAAAAACTTCATGAAGAAACAGCTAAACAAACAACTCATCGACTGGCGCATTAAAAAGCCAGGCTGTATGGTGCTGCGAGTGCACCCAAATTTTAAACCTATTATGGTGTTTACTACCTAACATAAATTTCAAACGCATTACGGAGGCCCCGCAAATGCGGGGCCTTTTTTATAAGAAAAAAACAGAGGGTGGCATTAACCACATTCCAAAAAGGAGGCACACAATGCAAAACAGGGAAAAAGAGCTACTCGAAAAGCTAACCGCTGAAGAACTTATGGATCTGGAGATTGTGGAGTTTAGCGAGAAGGCCCTGACAGCACACTTGCCTCCTCAGTCAGCTATTATCAATCTAGATTGAATTGGCTGTAGTTCTATGTTTTTTCCGCTTTAAGGAAAGAGGAGTTTAGATGTATTGAAGCTAGCTCACAATAAAGAAAGTGCGCAACTTTTCAGACAATACTGCGATAAGAAAAACATAAAGCGAAACTTCAAAGGGGAGGAGAGGGAAAAATGGGAGATAATAATTGCAGAGTAGGGGCAATGTATACATCAACTCTTCTAACTGATGGAGCGAAAAAAGCTCGCACCTGTGCAACCCAACTTACAAGACAGACAGGGAAAGAACACCTTGTAGAAGATTCTTACATCAAGATAGGTGACGGCTTAGCGCATATAACACAAAGGGTATATACAGTTGTAAAAGCCACACCTGCCGCAGCGCAGGTCAAAACTAACAAAGAGACCTCGACCATTTCTCGCATGATCAAAGGTCTGTTAGTGCTTTTTAGGCAATAATACCAGGTCGTTCGGAAAGGATCAGTTTGTCGGCAAGATATAAAGATATAAAAGCATAAACCACACTCCTGAAAGGAGGCATACGATGAAAAACAGGGAAAAAGAGCTACTCGAAAGGTTAACCGCTGAGGAACTTATGGATCTGGAGATCGTGGATTTTAGCGAAAAAGCGCTTTCCCCCGTGCCTCCGCAATCAACCCATTCAGTAAAAGAGCCAATTGAGTAAGTTATAAAGAAGAGTCTTAAAGGCCCCGCATTGTGCGGGGCCTTTTTCATGGAGTTAAACGATGAGCTCACCACAGATTAGGGTTGCACTATTGGGAATGTCGCTGGATGTGGAAGAACAACTTCCACCATGTCTGGCAGTGTACAATCTCAAACTCTATTGCCTAACTGATGATGAGCTGCGCAAAAAAATATCAGTAAAAGTTTATGATGAACTCCTAACAACGCCTGACGATGAAGTCCTGGCTCGCCTCATTGCCCTAAAGCCAGACGTCATTGGCCTTTCATGTTATCTTTGGAGCACAAACAGGCTGATCCGCATTGCACAGAAATTGCTCGCGCACATACCACAGCTCAAGATCATCCTAGGAGGACCTGATGTAGGGCCAAGGGCCAAACGCCTCCTCGACCGTCATCCTTTCATATCCGGCATTGCTCACGGCGAAGGAGAGGAAATCTTTCGATTGTTTCTACGAAGACTTGCGGGTTTGGATGAGGGTAAGTGGCAGCACACGCCAGGATTATTGTGTAAATCAGGTGATAACATCATCTCAAATCCTCATCCTAATCCTGTGGATATGGACAAAATCCCGCTTGTCTTAAATGATGATGGTTTCCGCAAACGACACGGCACGTGGCTTCATATGGAAACATCCCGAGGATGCAAGTATCGGTGTGCTTATTGCGCCTTTTGGTCTCAAATGTACGGATGGCGCACTCGCTCTTTGTCGACAATATATGAGGCCATCGATGCCATAGCTGAGCAGGGTGGACGCTTCATCTCTTTTGTGGATGCTGGTTTCAATCAAGACAAAGAGCGTTTTCGAGCTGTCATGGAATATGCCCGTCAATATCCAGAGCTCTCCTTTGACGGTCTTGAGATCAATATCGAGGAAATGGATAGGGTCGATATCGAACTGTTGGCTGAAAAGCTTTCAGGACATCTTGGCATTGGATTGCAGACTACAACTCCTGAAGCATTAAAAATCATCGGTAGGCGCTACAGGCCTAAAGTCTTTCAAGAGCGCATCGAAATTCTTCGCGAATACGAAATCAATTTCAACATAGATCTTATCTGCGGCCTTCCAGGAGATAACTACGAAAACTTCAAGAACACCATCGACGAAGCATACACGCTGATGCCCAATCTAGTTCTTATCTATCCCCTACTGATATTGCCCGGCACAAGGTTTGAGCAACAAGCAGACCGCCTTGGCCTTAATTTCTTGCCTGAGCCCCCGTATACGATTGAGAGTTGTGCAACATTTCCAAAAGACGAGATGCATAGGGCACAACGTTTGGCAACAGCCAACGATATTATGAGTACCTTTTCACTCCATTCCGGTGCATTTCAGCTCTTATCTAAAGAGCTCGAAAGAAAGCCATCCCAGTTACTAGAAACCTTCCTTGCTGGCAGTTGGCGCAAACAGGCAGTTTCTGACGAAGAGTTGAAAGTATGGAAGAGCCGCTTGGGTATTGATGAAGTTACTTTCGCAGTTAAGTCCTTTTTTGAACACGAATTCAACACAGCCGGCTTTAAACAAATGCCCGAGGCGCTTTTGGATCTGCTTGCATGGCAATTCAACACAGGGCTTATCAACTCCAAACCCGTGGACTCGGTGGAAGGCGAGGAAGGAACGTGGCCGCCTTCCAAAGGGAGCATGCCTCTACTGTCGACCTCAGTTCGCTTGCTAGCACTTAAGACCGATCCAATGGCGTTGATAAAAGAGAGACCTGTTTTGTCTAAAGCAAAGTCAGATCCACATTTCTTGCTTATACAACGAACACCAAAGACTATAAAACAAATGCGCATCCCTTTAGCTATTGCACACATATTGACACATGCTGATGGCAAAAACTCGCTGGATGAAATTTTCAATCCTCTTTTAGAGAAGATTCCCCAGTCAAATCGCCAACACCAAAAAACACGCCTTCTCAATGCATTAGCCGATCTGACAAGACGAAGAATAATTGTTTGGGACTAGTGATCATCCCCCACCAAGCAGTCTTATGGTTAGCACCGCGATGCCGATGAGAGATATGATTAGGAGCGCACCATAGAATGCACGCGTGACCCAGCGCGTAGGACCAGGATTATTGAGATTGCCCCAACTCCACCATGGCACGAATTGATAAGGCATCTCTTCAGGCTCCCTATCCTTTTCATACCAACCAAATCCAGCACCAGCATGTCTTCCGCGAAGATGCCTGGCTTTTTTCTCTAACTGTGTCTGAAGCGGTATGCCCAAAGCTGCCGCTGCCTGCGCCTCTGCGCGCGCGCCAGCGAACTTGCCCTGAGTTGGACGCATGGATGTTGCAAATTCCCTGCGCGACGCTGCAAGCGCAAGGTACATGAGCTCCTCTCCAGAAAGTTTTCCGAGCATAGCTTTAGATACTGCTGAGCCAGGCATCATGGCTCTGAACTTTGCCAGCGCCTCAGCAAGTATGGAAAAGCGAACAAACTTTTCCACACGACCGCTATTTAAAGCCATATCGCCTATGAATATTCCTTTACCGCCTTTAGCCATCACGCCGCGCATGAAGAACTGCGCAATATCATCTAGAAGCGCCTTCTTCGGAACAGCTCGATGCATAAAGTTTTGGAAAAACTGCTTCCACTCCGCATCGGTCTTGGGATTGAAGATTGGTTTGCCGTCTTTAGTTTGCTGGGCGATTTGCACGCCCTTCTCAAACCGCGCTACGATCATCTTTTCAAACTTGGAAAGCATCTCATCCACGCGTTTTTCTGCTGCCCTCACATCTGTTGCACGAACGCCAGCACTAGTAACGCCCCTTTCTTTTATTAGCTTTCCTTCCTTAAGCTCAAATGTAGCGAGCTTCTTTGCTTCCTCGCCCCCTTCTTTTTTTGCAGCTTCCTTTGCTGCTTCTTTTGATACTTCTTTGGCAGCTTTCTCGGGCTTTCCTTCGAATTGCTCGCGTCTATCATGCACCACCCTTTCACGCCCAGGAAGTCTGAAGTGCTGAAACACTGTCCTTGCGTGAACACTCAGCTTCTTTAAGCGATCCAGAAAGAAGGGCAGCTTCTGCCTCATCTCAAAAGGCTGCCTGCGCATGGCCTCTGCAACTTCCTGCTCTGCCTTTTGGATGTCTTCAAAAGGAGCTTTCTGCTCCACGAGTTGCACCCACCGATCCATGGACTGCTCAACCGTGGTCTGCTGACCAACCGGAGTCTCGCTGCCCGTTGTGCCACCTGCGAACATATTGATTTTCCTCCACTTTTGCTTAAATTATAGGCCCAAATTCCAAAAAGGACAACACTTATCCCGATCATTATATTATCGGCAATTAGAACCCCTGAAGTTTCGTCCAATATCTAATTTCTAATTTCGCCTTTCTATCTGAACAGTTAAACTACGAAATTGGATATTGCACTGCTGTCGCGTTAGAGGTGTTAACTGGTTGAAATATAAGAATTCATTTTTCTCATGTCTAGGTGTCATTGCGAGGAGCGTTTAGCGACGAAGCAATCTCCCGCAAACACAGGTTATAAGGGGATTGCTTCGCTT
>JBDRBN010000023.1:0-3320 GCA_043822785.1 Pseudomonadota bacterium | reverse complement strand
CCTGCTACCACGAAGATCATAAGCAGGGTAAAAAGTCGCATCCAATTCATCAGTTGGCTCCTTCCTTGATCGAACGTGAGCGTGAGCAGCGGCCATTATGAGCTTCAAGCTAGCACGGACTTCACGTAAAACCGCGGTCTTCTCGCCGTCTGCTCAACGCATTTGTTAAGTACTTCTATTAAGGTACTTTGAGTCTAAGATAATTTTGAATTCCCTGGCCCAATTGACACCGAATCGCTCCCTATTCTCTGGATGTAGATCGATCATGAACATCTCATCCCACAGTCGCTGTGTTACATTTATTTGGAGAGACGGAGTAATGAGCGATAGTCGATTCTCTATCTCTCCTGCTGTGAGCATATTTTCCTCGGTCATTCGTTGCCGAAACCGGTTCACTTGCTTTCGTTGCTCATCTTGACGCAGCGAAATGATTACCTGCTTAGCTAAGGCGTCATACGCAAGAACAGCAAAAGGCTCCCACGCAAAAGAAACACCGCCGGCTTCATAAGAGGCTTTGGCAGCTATTTCTGAAAAATTAGGATTACCAGCCATCCACAGTTTATAAAATTTTTTAGTCCACGAGAAAAGATTACCACTCATTATTGGGGCACTGGGTCCTATGAGCATGACAGCTGGGGCTCGAGGGCCTCTCACAAATGCCTTTATCCCTGCAAACCCAATACAAGCGGCGACTACAAGAATGAGGTTGCAGCGAGTCGCCAAATTTAGCCTTTGAAGAGGTTCAATTAACTCACCCCATGTCAATACTTCAACATTTCCATTACCATACGGTAGACCGATACATTCTTCGTTACCGTGAGCCTCAAGGTGTAATACTGGAATCATCCCATACTTTTCGGCCTTTCTTGTAGCACGTTCGATGGAAGACAGGACTTCATTTTTGCGTGCACAAATCGAATATACTGACCAACCAGGTCTGTTCTCTTCCATCCACTCATGCAGAAGCCTTCCAGTACGTTGTTCATTTTGGGGCAACCACTCGATGATCCAGATTTTGGTCGATTTTACAACAGCTGTAACCGGCGGCCCGGGAAGCTTTTCAAATAAAGATTGTTCAACCTCTGTCAAATCGTTGCCGGCTAAATCACTTGATTCCATAGTATCCTGGTACTTAACGTCGCAAATCACCGGCAGGAAAAAGCAAAGCGTAGCGGCGCTTTTTGCTGTCCGAGTGCATTTGCCTTGTTATGCATTGCTTAAGCTGCTGGAATACTCAGTGATTCACGCAATATTTTTAGAATAGGCTTGAACATCCATTCTTCACTCTTTCGATACGAAGTATTTAGCTTGTATACAACGTTCGGAAAATAGATTACATCAAGGCGATCAACTTCTACACCGGAAGTGTACTCAACGAGTTTTTCAGTAACGATGCTATAATGCTTTCCTAGCTTCTCAATTCTAACCCCAACCAAACTCATGCCTTTTACATTATCTGGCAAAGAGCTATTTAGCTTATCTAGTTGATATTTGGCCATCGCTTTGAGCTCTTTGGGATCGGCCTTTCTTACCTCACTCTGGGAAATGAACTCCCCTCTCCTCACGCTCAGGCGCATAGTTGCGGATGGCTTTTTTGAGGTCGTATAGGCATTTGCAGCTATCAGTATTTGATTGTTGCCCTGAGCAGCGGTAATTCCCGCAAGCCTGACTACAGCCTCGCTGTAGGTGTTTAGGTTTTGCCTTATGTTTTCATCCAAGAAATACCAATTACGTGGCACATCTATTGAGACATCTGATCCAAACCTGAAGTGGGCGAATGTGCTATTTTCTGCATTTGCATTATTTAAAGCGCCTGAAATTAGCAAGAATATTCCAACTATGGCTGCTCTTTGTATTGCCTGCATTTCACGCATGATTCTTCCCCTCCTTGCATAACGATAAGCTCACCGGCGGCAATGGAGCACAGCGGAATTGCCGTCCGAGTGCAGCGCCCTGTTAGCGGTTAATAGGCCTGCAAAAGAACAAGACTGTTTAATACCTGTTGACAAAGGGGCTTAATTCTCTTAAATGCTTCATCTGCTTTTACTTTATCTTCGATTGAGTTCGATGTTTGGCACATCAAACCGATAGCTTTGCCACGAAAGAATAGCTGGTGTATTCTGCTATGCTGATACAGCCTAATGGCAGCTCGTTCCTGGATCAGTCTCATTTCAATCCAATATCCTTTCCGCATTTCCAATGAAAACAATCCAGAACTTATATATGTAGCCCCACTTGGCACCATGTCCTTAATCTCACCAGAGGAAACGAAAGCCTCCACTTCGCTATTGGTCGGCGTATATCCTTCACTATCGCGGATGTCTAAATGTATCATTTCCAACCCGGTTCCGTTTTGGCTAACCCATTTTTGTACGATATGAGGCCGTTCTCCCTCTTGGGCTTTCCAGGATTTTGGAACTTGCAATACCAAGTTTATTCCCTGCGACTTTCTATGCCCATCGGTGCTGAATCTTTGACGGTAACCCTCAGAGAACTCTCCTGCCGGATAGGACAGATATTTCACAGAAAGCATGTATTCAAGAACGGGAGAATCAATATTGCCTTCCGCCCTTTGTTTTATTTGCTGCAAAAAACTTTGAGCAATATCCTTCGTAATGACTTGCCCCCCGAGGCTTGTTTGCAATTGTCTTTTTAAGTCTATGTCCGTTTTATCAAAAAGCTTTTCTCCCATCGCGCGAACAAGTTGGTCTTTCAGTTTGGACTTGATGTCTGGAAATGAGGAATCAAATTGCGCTTTAGCAAGCAACACTGACGGGTACAGATCTGGATATTCTTTATTGATCCTTTCGAGAGAGAATTCCTGACCAAGGATAAATCCGTAGGCCTGTGCCAGCCCTTTGATGGACGCATGATTGAAATTTAGCTCTGATGCATCAACTGCCGTCAGTTGAACGCAGAACAAAATGACGGCGAAGAATAGCCTTGTAAATTTCGCCAACATAATTTGCCCCCTATATTCCGCTAACGGCGGCTGTTGAGCCGCGAGCATCGCAAGGGAGAGAGTGCTTTAGCGGTCTCTCCATGAGAAGCGGAGTCGGCTCGAACGCCCTTGATAGGTGGAGCGTGAGCGGAACCTGTCAAGGGTGTTCGAGTGAAACTCAACAGCCGCCGATAAGTGAGATGGCCGGAGGCCAAGTGAGCGATAGCGAACGGTCTCACTTATCAGTTGGAATAGATGGAAAATTTTCCACATATTGCCTTTATATCATGGAATACTTTCTATCTATTTCGATATTAAAGGCTAAAACATGGAAAAATACATCTTGTATTTTCCATGTTTCCATGTTCAATAACAATTA
>JBDRBN010000022.1:0-24782 GCA_043822785.1 Pseudomonadota bacterium | reverse complement strand
CTCCGGTTTGAGAGCACACGAACTGACTTGGGAGAGCTTCGTCAATTTGGATACAGCAAGGAGAGACGCAGCGATTGCACACAAGTGGTGTTCGGCCTGCTTGTCACACCTGATGGAGTACCAATTGGTTTTGAAGTTTATCCCGGCAATACGTTTGAGGGGAAGACCATCAGTAACATCATGGAGAAGCTACGCGAGAAATATCGCGTTCGGCGATTCATTTTTGTAGGAGATCGCGGATTGTTTTCGAGGAAGAATTTGGCAGAGCTTCGTGATGAAGACAAACTTGGGGAATTCATTGTTGGCATGAAGCTTGGTGTATTCAAGGATCGGCATGACGAGTTTTATGATATTGGCAGATACACTTGGATCAATGATAATCTGGCTGTTTACGAGACAACACATGAAGGAGATCGATGCATCGTTACATGGTCAAGGGCTCGAGCTAAACGAGACCACAAAGCGCGTGAAGATATTTTGGATAAGATACGCCGGAAGTTATCGAAGAAGAAAATCACGGCGAAAACATTTGTCACGAACACAACGTATCAGAGGTACGTCGTGGGATTGGATGATGGAAAAACTTTTACACTCAACGATAAAGCAATCACAGAAGACGCTTTGCGTGATGGATATTTTGGCGTGATTACCAATGTGGCAAGCATGAGCGCGAAAGAGATTGTCGAGAATTACAAGACGCTGTGGATCGTTGAGGATGCGTTTGGAGAATTCAAAGGGAATCTTCGCTCACGTCCTGTTTTTCACTGGAGTGATCATCGAATCGTAGGGCACTTGATGTTATGCTTTCTTGCCTACTATTGCGAGGCATTGCTGACAAAGGCACTACGCGAAAAGAATCTGATGCTTGAAAGCCCAGCTATCGATGAAGAAATCATCAAGCCAAGACCGTTGACTGTGGTAGAGGCGATGAGAGAACTTCAGGAAGTGCGAGCCATCCCGGTCAAGGTGCGCTCATCCACAATCTGGGTCCGCACTGATATTTTCGGCAACGCTTACAAGCTTTTCTCTGCCATTGGATTGAAGGCTCCGCCCAAGGTCCTCAACTTCGAAAAATCCAAAAACCTGCTGGCATAAACTCCCGGTGTGCCTGCAACTTAGCGTAATATAAGAATATTTAATTTTTAAGTGTCAAAGTCGGGATTTATTAGCTGGCAGTGAGGGGTTTCGGTTCATCGCCGGGAAGCGGCGGGGCCCCCATTGCGGCGAGCTGGATGTGGAAACGCCAGCAGAATTGCGTAAGTCAAAACAAAGACTTAGGCCGAGCAATCAAGCGTGCGAAGGCCTAAGCCTTTGTTTTTGACACGCAGTTTGAGTGGTGAGGGTCCGCAGCCAGCGAGACCGCGAAAGGGGAGCCGCTGGAGGCGCTAGAACCGAAATTCCTCACTGCCAGCTAATTATCAAAAATGTTCGTGCCAAATCCAAGTTTACTCCTCATCCACAAACGGCACCGGCTCCTCTACTCCCTCTGTCGGGATCAAGAGGTGATGCCTGCGATCGACCCAATCAGTTACAGCTCGATAAATGAGCAGCAGCACAAATGAAGTAACTCCGATACATGCAAATACATACCATATATAATGTGCGTGCTCATAAGCTGCGGCCATCTGATCAGGAGCAACTGTGCGAGGATCAGGGCAATAGGCATTGAGCAGATATCCTGAAATTGCAAAGCCAAACAACCATGCAAAAAAGGTAGTGAGATGCGAGTATCCCATGTATAGGCCAACTTCACCCTCAGGCGCCTGCTTTGATGCGTATTCCAAAAAACGTGGTGAGAGAAAACACTCGGCCAATCCTTGCAGCGCTATTCCGATGATCATCATGATTGTGATCGGATGCATGGTAATGCCATAGGCGATTTGCACAGACTGGCCTGTAGTGGCTTCAAGCAACGGAGATAGCGATATGACAAGCGCAGAGAAAGGGATTATGAATAAGCCAATAGCAATAGAGCTTACAGGTCTGATCTTTCGCACCAGGTGTGTGATGGGCACCACAAATAGCACGACGATAAACGGATTGATGTTTGCCAGCCATTCAGGTGATGCGCTTTCGCCAATCAGACGCAGTGCGTACTTGGGCATGGTCGCGTAAATCTGGCCCTGTATTGCCCAAAACCCGCCTACTATAATGATGAGCGCCATAAAGCGTATATTTTTCACTACATGCCAAAGGCCCTTTACAATATCCTTAATGCTCTTGCCTGTGCCATGATGATCCACGTTTTTGAAAAACAGAAGGGTTAGGATGAGTGCCACAAAGGCCATAGTTGCTGCGTAGAAATTTATGTATTCAAGGCCCAAGCTTACGCGAAGCGGCTTTGCTACTGTCTTGCCCATGAACGCGCCGATGTTTACGATCTGATAGAAGATCGAGAATGCCCGTGCGCGATGGGCATCGTCTGAACACTTTGCAACCGTTCCAGAGATCACAGGCTTTACGATCGCGCCACCAAGAAGGATGAGCACAAGCGAAGCGATCGCTGTCCATTTGAGTTGAAATGCGCCAAGCAGCGCATAGCCTGCCGTGAGCAACAAAAACGCAAGGATCAACGCTTTTCTAAAACCTATGCGATCAGCCAGTGCTCCCATGAACGTGGGCATGAAGTAGAGGAGCGATGCGAATATCGCGATCACCCATCCTGTTTCGATGTCGCTAAATCCCACGCTGCGCGTAAGATAGAGCGCCATGGCTATGAATGCGCCATAATATGCAGCTCGCTCAAACAGCTCGATCGAGTTGGCGGTCCAAAATGCTTTTGGAAATTTCCATGAGAGTTTTGTTTGTGTCGATGACATGGGCCTCCCTTTTAAGGTTTAACCAGCTCTTTTAGCCTCAACGCATTTTTTACTGCCCAGCCTTGGGCATCGTTGTTAAAGTAGATGAGCACGTCTTTTCCTTTTTTTACGCATCGCTTGATTATCTTCGCATCGTCCTTCAGATGGTTTTCCGTATAACATCCTGCATATAATGTACCCGAGCGCGGTCCATGGCGGCGCACGTATTCAAAAGAGAATCCTTCAGGGATCTCGGTGGTAAACTCGGGCCAATCTGCCCTGCAGACAGTCATGCCTGCATTGCGGATGAGATCAAACACTTCAGGTACGAACCAGCTTTCATGGCGAAACTCAAATGCATGACGCAGACCTTTACGGCGAGCAAGAAGTTTTACAAAGGATTCAAGGCGCTCAAGGTTCAGATGATGGTTAGGACCCAGCTGCCACAGGATGCATGAAATTTTGGAGCGCAGCGGAGTAGCGTGTTCCAAAAACGTTGCCAGGGGTTCTTTTGCGTCCTTTAAGCGTTTGATGTGCGTTATGAATCTGCTTCCCTTAAGCGCAAAATGAAAGTCAGCAGGAGTTCTGTCTTTCCAGCCCTTAAACGCTTCTTTGGAAGGCAATCTATAGAATGTTACGTTGAGCTCAACCGTGTCAAAGTATTCAGCGTAAAATTCGAGCTGTTTGCTCTTTGGGAGGCCGGTTGGGTAAAACACATCGTTTTCCCAGTGGGGATAATGGAACCCGCTTGTGCCTATGAGAATAGTCACTTGGTCATCCGCAATGCTTTGCGACGTGCGCGGTATTTGTTGGCTGCCTGGGTATCACCTTGGCGCAAGGCAATGCCCTCAAGGCAATTAATTGTGGCAAGGGTTTCGTCTTTCAGCCCAAACTGAACATACACGGCAAAGGTGCGTTCAAGTGCATCTCTTGCATTAGGGAGCTGACCTAACTTTTCATAGATGCGCGCCATGTTCGTAAGATCTTCTGCAATGCCAAGCGAATACTCCACCATCCTGTCTTGCTCCAGCGCCCTCTCATAGTAGCTAAGCGCTGAGTCCAGAGCATCCTGAGCTTCCCTGAGCTTGCCCATGTTTTGAAAGCAGGCTGCAGCAATCATATGGCGCTTAAGTGCCTTTGCAATATCAAGGGCTGCTAAAAAGAGTTTTTCTGCGCGCTCATAATCCCCCATCTTAAAAGCAGCAAGGCCTTTGGCGTTTAATGCTTGGGCTTCGCAAGCGCGATCAACATCTTCACGGCAGAGTTTTAGCGACTCATCAAACTCATTCATCGCCCCTTCCGGATCGCCTCTCTTGATACTGATAAATCCAAGATTTAAGTAGTTGGCTGATAGCCCATTACGGTTTCCTATCTCATCATTAATCTCTTTTGCTTGGCTGAACTTCTCTTGGGCTGCCGAATAGTCTTTGGCCACGAGATAGAGCTGGCCAAGGTTGTTAAGGCTATCTGCAACGCCTGAGCGGTCATCTACAGAGAGCGCTTTGATTTTTGCTCGATCATACATGCGGGCAGCGCCTTCATAGTCGCCCTGATAGTAAAGCTCATTACCGCGCAGGTTAAGATTTCTTACATCTCCGCGCACATCCACCACTTCATGCACACGACTACCCCCACAACCTGCAGAAATTAAGATTGCTGCCATTGTAACCACAAAAAAAGTTGAAAGTAATCGTCTCATGATAAGTCTGAAATAAATTCCAAATTCCAAGCACCAAACTCCAAACAAGCACCAAATCCCAATATCCAAAATCCAAACCTATTGTGATCCGGTGTTGTTTTGGTCATTGGAATTTGGTTGTTGGAATTTATATTAGCATTATCTCAATCTCCCCTCTGCCCTAAGCGTGGCATCCTCGGTGCGCTCCTGTATATAACCCCTGATGAAGATCGATTTCTGTATGGCCTTTATGACCTTGTTTGCTTCTTCGATAGCCTTTCGCGCTTCGGTTATGGAATCGCTGATATCCGGGCTCTTCTTGTCGATTTCCGTGAGCAGGCTGTCCAAATGGTTTGCTGCTGACGATAGGTTGTCGTAAAATTCACGCTTTTCGATAAATTGTCTGAGCGAGCCGTCTTTTTTTGCTAAACCTTCTGAAAGGTTCTTTGTCGCGCCTTGTATATTAGCAAGCGATTTCATGAGATCGCCTTCAGGGTTCTCAAGGCTCTTTACCAGCTTGTTTGCGTTCTCAATCAGTTCATCCAGATCTGAACCGCCAATATCCTTTGAGGGAATTGTACCTTCTGGCCTTATATCAGGGCTATCTGGCGAGCCCAAGGTGATTTCAAGTTTGCTGGATCCGATCATCGGCTGGACGAGCTTTGCCAGGCTATCCTTACGAATGCGGTCAGAATATTGACTAAAGATTTCAAAATCCACGCGCACCTGGTTCTGATCGTCAAGGCTTAGCTTCTTTATAGAGCCTGCCTCAAGGCCCTGGATCATCACGCTTGCGCCGACTTTAAGGCCTCCGCCACGATTAAAGAAGCAATGATATTCTGTATAGGGCTGAAACCACTTTTGTCCGCGCGCAACCATGACCAACAGTATGACGACGATGATGCAGGTGAGTAGAAAAAATCCCCCCACGATTTTCTGAAGATGTCGAAATTTAAAATGCATATTTCAGTGACCAGTAATAAGTGACCAGTGACCAGTATCATTTTCGAGATCTTAAACTTTTTATCAATCCCGATAGCATTCTAGAGATTTCTTCGCGCTCCGCTGATAAAGCAATAAAATTCTTATCTAACAAGTAATCCAGGTTTCTTGAAATAACTAACTGCACATCGACTTCACTGGCAGAACCAAGGGCAATGTATAGAAAATGAATGAATTCCTTTGTTGACTGTCTTGTAGCTCCTTCAGCGATATTGCTAGGGATTGATATGGCTGAGCGACGCAACTGGCTCACAAGCCCATAAAGTTCTTCTTTTGGATATTCTTGTGTTGCCTTATAAATCGAAGTCACAAATTCAATAGCTCTTTTCCAAACATCCAAATCTGTATGATTTCTTAAGCTCATTAAATTGTGCTCCAATTCAAGTTTTATACTGGTTACTAGTCACTGGTTACTGGTTACTTGTTTAAAATTCAACAGGTATCCTGCCATCCTTCAAAGCTCCATCATAGCGCACTTTGCCGTCATCCAACGCTATCACGCGATCCGCTGTCTTTCTGAGAAAAGAGGCGTTCTGTGTGGACACAAGCGACCCTATGCCCTTACCTTTTTTTTCCAACAGCGTGTTCTTAAGAGTTGTGGCGTGCTCATCATCTGTGCCTTCAGTGGGTTCATCCCAGAAATAGTAGATTCCTTCCACCATCATGGCTCGTATGTATGATACCCTTCTCTTAAGGCCTGCTGAAAGCGCTGCAGGCAACACATCACGATATCGCTTAATTTGCATGCGCTCGAGCCACCCGTCGATTTCGCGTATTATTTCTTTTTCTGAAGCGCGACCATGATAGCGCATGGGAAGGGCCAAATTGCCAAACACATTCATGTTTGCTATTAGCGCGCCTTCTTGAAAATCAAATCCCATTTGGCTTCTAAGCTCATTCTGTTCTTTATTAGTGAGGTTCCAAAACTTCTTATCATCTATAATGACTTCACCTGAAGTCGGCTCTATGAGACCAGCGCAGATCTTAAGAAACGTGCTTTTTCCTCCGCCCACAGCAGAGACCAGTCCAACCACCTCTCCGGCTCGCAAGGACACGTCAATCCTATCTAAGATAGGAGCACTGCCTTCATAGGCAAAACTCACATGTTTTAATTCAATCTTGAACGTCATCTTTTAACGTTTCTCGCCTTTCTCGCGTGTCTCGCTTGTCTCGCTATCTTTTATATATAAAAGATAGCCGTTATTATCATATTCACAATAAAACAAAGATACAAACAGAGCACTACAGCGCTGGTTGTAACCTGGGGAATTTCAGTGAATGAAAAGCGTACTGAAAAACCGCGTTGGCAACACACCACTGCCACTATGATGCCAAACAACAGGCACTTTATGCCGCTTACCGCTACATCCCAAAAGCCCAAAGCGCCGCTCAGGTCGGTTATGTACTTATCAAAGGAATAATGAACGATAAAGCGGGCAAACATATACCCACCAAACAGCGCAACTACGTTGAAATAAAATGACAGACAGGCGATGGCAGCTGAGACGCCTATGATGCGGGGTAAAACCACAGCGCGCAATGGATTTATACCCATCATCTCAAGCGCTTGTATCTCGTGATTTACCATCATGTAGCCGATCTCTGTGGAGATGGCTGTGCCAGATCTGCCGATTACTATGATGGCTGTGAGTATGGGGCCGAGCTCTCGAATCACGACCACCACGAGGATGTTTCCGATTAACGATTCGCTACCTACCCTAGGCAGCTGAGTAAAGGTCTCGATGATGGTAGCTCCGCCAAGAAGCAGGGCTACGACCGTTACGATCTTAAGAGCTTCAACGCCAGTAAAGAGTATCTGCCGCATGACTACATCAAAGAGCATGCGGTCGCCTGGGCCTCGTTCAGTCCATGCTGTTCTTATGGCTTCGATGAGCAGCGCGCTCATATCGAGCGCAGATGAAAGGGGACGCATCACTGCAGCGCCAATGCGATCAACAACGATCACTGACTCTTCTCCTTCTTTGCTTTCATGGCGCGTTTATGCTTGATCCAGAACCGGAGGAAACGAAGGAAAAGCCACGATAAAAGAATGAGGAGGGCTGCCCATGGGATGGCTGCACTTACAAATACTATGAGCAACGCAATTGAAGAGGTTAAGGCGCTAAGGGCTCGCTGAAAGCAACCAGCTAGCGGCTCGAATATGCCGCGGCCAAATCCACGCGGTTCGGTGAAAGTTACCTGAATGGTGGACATGTTGATGCGGTTGTCATAAAGGCGTTTGCGGCCCTCCATTGATTCTATCTTTTCGCGAACGCGCGCGAGTTCTTTTTCTGTATCCAGCACATCTTTAAGTTTGCTGGTTTTGGTTTCTAAAAGAGTGAGCAGGCGATTTTCTAACTTCATTGCATTCGCAAGCCTGATTTGCATATCAACGTATTCTTCTGTTACATCAATTCCTTGTATATCCTCTGCCCTCACATGACCTATGGCCTTTATTTTTGCGATTGCAGAATCTAGCTTATCTTGCGGAACCCTGAGCATAAGGCGTAACGATTTTATGCCTGCATCATCTTCAAATGATGACGAGTGGGAGATCATGCCTCCCATGCCTTCTACAAGTAAGCGAGCTTCTTCTTGAGCTTTTTCGATGTCGCGCACTTCAATTGTTAGAGAAGCTGATCGAATAATCTTTTGCTCAGATATTCCAGTGGGCATATCTTGCGGCTGTTCAAATGTTTCGCCTGCCCTCATCGCTGTTGGCTCTGGCGAAGGGGGCAGGGCCATTAGCGCTTCGCCTTCATACCCACGGCCGCTTTTTTCTTGGCTTTTGAGCCCAAACTGCTCGCAGCCAGACATGAGGCTGATACTGATACCCAATGTGATGATTAATATAATGATACGGTTATACATGGTCTCCCCCTGTAAATAATTTAGATTCTAATATGCCAATAATGCGAAAAACGCAAATGCTTCGGGACTCGGAATTCAGGACTCGGGACTTGGAACTCGGCACCGATTATCGAATCCCGAGTCTCGAGTCCCGAAATTTCTTCCCAGTTGCACCGGAAAGGTCATTCTGCTATTTTTCATCCATGGCAAACAGAACACAGGTTTCAAAATCTACATCCCCTTATGGCCAGGCAGGATACCCTGCTGTTGAAAAGCTCATCGATACCGAAGATTTTGATGATTTGAACGAAACGTTTGAGGCTGCCTATGCAGAGCTTTTTAATATCAGTAAGAAAAAGAAGGGGTTAAAGACATGGCGCGATGCAAAAAAAGCCATGAAAGCGCTTGAGCTCACCTTAGATCTCTTTCGCGAGCTTCTTGCCATAAAGTACAAGCTCCAGGAAGAAGCCAAAAAACAGTGACCAGTCCCGATCTGGCACGACTTTTTGGTACAAAAAGTCGTAGGCCAGATCGAGGACCCGCCGAAGCTTTGGCGAAGGCGGGTGACCAGTCGGGCATCTCTCCATGACGTAACTCCTTCTAATCATTAAACAATTTAAATAATCATTTTTTTTTGCCCAAGACGCAACTTTGGCTGTGGCATAGGCCGATAATAGGTGTGAAGGCAAAAATCCGGAGGAGAGAAATGACTGTTGAAAAACTACAAGATCTTTTTAAGGGCAACGCAAAACCTAAGGCATCTAAGGTAAAGGGCATGGGCGGAGGTGATTTTGACGTCATGCTGGATGCGGTGAGCGCTATGGGCCCTACGGCAACCACAAGCTCTCAGATGTATGGCAGTGGCAATTCCTCTGCAGTTCTGGCTGCGGCTTTTTCAGGCATCTCGTCTGGCGCCCAGACACTTGGAGGTGCAACACCTTCATTTGCTGGTGGCTATGGTGCTGGTGCCCAATTTGCTTCTACAGGCAGCATAGGAACCCTAGATCCGAACGCTGCGGTCGTTCCAGGCACTGAAGGCTTTAGCCAGATGGACATGATCAACACCATGAACCAAAACAATCTCCAGCTCTTAGAACTACAGGCCACCATGCAGAGCAATATGCAGGGCTGGAACACGAAGTCTAACATTTTATCTGCGGATCATCGCGCCCGTATGGCCATGATCGAGAAGTTCACAGCCAGAGGCTAATACTAAGAACTGATGAGATCCTTCGACTTCACCGAGCACCCAGCAAATGCTGGGTGCTCGTTTTCGCTCAGGATGAGGGGTCGGCAAATACTCCGCCCCCTCAAATAAGGTTGGAAAATCACCGCGGATTGCATAGAATGCAGTCCGCGGTCTTTTTTCAGTTACCAGTAATCAGTTACCAATTACCAGTAAAACCTTGTATCTAAAAACTGGTCACTGGTCACTGATCACTGGTCACTGGTCACTGATCACTGGTTACTGGTCACGGGGGTATTCATGATTGAACTCGATCGCAAATATCTACAAGCCATGATGGAGGCAGGTTACGTATATCTGGGTATGCGCAGGTTCAAGGAGGCCAGAGAGGTCTTCGAAGGGCTCTCTGTGCTGGCACCAGAGAGCGAGGTGCCTCTGGTTGCTATCGCCAATGTGGATTTTTGCGAGAATAAGGTACAGCAGGCCATCAAGCGTTATCGCCAAGCCTTAAAGATCGATCCTGATAGCATCTTTGCTAAGGTCTATCTGGGAGAGGCCCTCTTTTTTGCAGGCAAGAAGGATGAAGGCACAGACCTTCTCAAAGAAGTGGCAAAAACCGACAAAGGCGGAGCAGGTGATTTTGCAACTGCCCTGCTCGATGCGATAAAAGCTGGTTTTGAACCACCAGCGCCAAAGGGGGGAAAGGGAGGTAAGAAACAATGAGGCGATTTTATCTATCGCGTTTGGTATTTGTAGTCGTTGTTGTTGCCATATTTGCAGCAGGCTGTGGAGGTGTGGAGCTGTATCAGAACCTCTCAGAGGAAGATGCAAACGAGATCCTGGTTCTTCTTTCTGAGAACGGCATAAAGCCTAACAAGAAAAAGGAGATAAGGCAAAACGAGGTCTTCTATACCATTGAGGTAAGGGAATCCGATATGGTTAAGGCCCGCTCCCTTCTTTTGCAGCACAACCTTCCACATCGAAAGGAGCTTGGCCTAACGGGTGTGTATAAGGATAAAGGCCTAATTCCCACGCCCGATGAACAAAAGGCACGCTATCTGTTGGCTCTCAAAGGTGAAATAATAAATTCCTTAAGGCGCATTCCCCAGGTGGTAGATGCTGACGTAGTTCTCAACGTCCCTGTGAGGGATGAGTTTGCAGGCGCTGAAGCCCAACACCAGCAGCGCCCCACAGCTTCTGCGGTTGTGCGGGTTAAGCCTGATCCATCGGGCGCTTCACCAATTAGTGAGCCAAAGATTCAGCAGTTTGTCGCAAACGCAATTGAGGGAATGAATCCTCGCGATGTCACAGTGGTCATAAGCTATCTGCCTGTTGAAGGAGCTCTCCGTCTGGGCGATGTGCGCACGCTGGGCACGGCCAAGCCAAGCCTAGGTGAGCCTACTGCAGGGCCGCCGCCAGCAGTGGAGTACAAGCTGATTGGGCTTAGCCTTGATGCTGAATCAAAGGATAGGCTTAAGATCTATCTGCTCATTTTTTTCATCATACTAATTGTGTTATCAGCAACTCTTATCATCGTTATTGTGCAGGGTAGCCGGATGCGCAGAACTCTTGCAGCTTTGCAGGGTCCGGCTGGGGAACATCGGGCTATTGAAGGGGAACTGCTCCATGAGGGGCCACCGCGGCTTGAAGAAGGCCCACCGCCAGAGGATGAATTGTAAATTCGCGAGAAAAGCGAGACATGCGAGAAAGGCGAGAAACGTTAAAAACATTACTTAACTTTCGCGCCTTTTTTGCCTTTTTTGCGTTTCTTGCGTTGCTTGCTCACACCTAATACGTTGATATCATTGGTTAAATTTAATATATTTTTTTATGCCTACGAAGCAACTTCGGGGTAGTGCTGATCCGATAATACTTATGAGGAAAATTTGACTACTGCGAGGTGAGACGTGTCGATTAATACAGTTAAGCCAGATTTAGTAAGATATGAAATGCGTATGGTACAGGGGCAAAATGTGCACGAGCGTGAGAAAAAGCGCCCGGGCGCGTTTGGCCGGTTTCTGTCTGGAATTGGCAAGATCCTGGGCGGCATAGCTATGCCGCTGTCATTTATCTTTCCGCCAGCAGCTATCGGTGCTGCGGGTATGTACGGAATGAGCGCGATCGGCGATCAAATGCAAGGACGCGCATATGCCCGTGCAGCAGAAAAAGCGCAGAACGAAAGGCCCCAGCAAGCATCTTTTCCTGGCCTTGAGATCGATGGAATGGGTCCAAGACCTGCTTCATTTGATATTTCGGCAAGGGATCAGCAGGTAATGCAGGTTTTAGGTGCCCGCAATGTGTCAATGAACGATATGGCGCACACCCTGTAAACTTCCTCACGGAGGCAAGATGTTTGCTAAAATCGATAATATAGTTTTGATGCCAAAAGGGCGTAGGGATCTAGAGCCTCAGAAGAGAACCACTACTTTACCAGAGAGCACTGACAGTTTTCAGCATAAGCTCGATTCTGCGAGACATAATCAAAGCACTTCTGCTCCTAAAAGTATCGTTGCACGCAACCACGTGGGCGGCATGTTTAAAAACATGTTCAAAAAGATTGAAGCTGATGAGGATGCTGTAGCCAAGCGCGCATGCAGAAGTCTCGGTAATCCGAAGATAAAGGAAGCAATTGACAGAGCCGTATCTGATGTTGGACTAGTTGGTAAAGAAGCTGAAGATGCGAAGTCCTGGATCGGTAAAGTATGTGCAGAAAATATAGAGAAAATTGCATAAGATAGAAAGATATAAAGACCAACCAGGCACCTCTCGTGGGTGCCTTTTTTGTGCTTGTCACTGGTCTCGCCTGATTTGGAATTTGGTGCTTGGAATTTGGAGTTTCTAAATTGGGGTTTTTACCCCCCACAATTGTCCCCTATGATGCCCGTTTTCCCAATCCAGCTTGCTCCGTCTGATATGACCCAACTAGAAATAACATCGTAAATACAACAAGTTAGCAAAACATCCCTACCCCTGACCCCATGGCATAGTTTCTGCAAATAAGATGAGCGACCTAGTGAAGAAAAAGGGGGACTAATGGCTAAAACCGCGCTAAACCAGGACAAGAAGCTGACGCGGAAGGACCTCGAATCCAAGGCCAGAATTAAAGCGAAGGCCGAGGCAGAACAAGCAGCGCAGCAAGCCAAGTACAGCAATGCAAAGATCTCTAAGGCCGAGCTTAAAAAGCTCAAGGAGCGCGACGTGCTCATAAGCCAGTACATGCCTTATGCCGCATCTATTGCATCGCGAGTCTGTCAAAGCCTTTCCTCTTCGGTTGATTATGATGAAGTGCTATGCAACGCGCGCCTAGGTCTTTTGGAAGCAGCAAAGCGCTTTGATAATGATCAGGAAGTGGATTTTCGCACGTTTGCTTATTATCGCATCAAGGGTGCGATTTACGATGGATTAAGGCGCAGTGGTTGGCTGCCGCGCACGCTGTATGCCAAGATAAAGTTTGAGGAGGCTGCAAACGAATATCTCCAGAACAGGTCATTGGGTTCGGTTCGTGAGCAGTCACACTATGCGACACAAGATAAGGTTGAGGAGAATTCAGTAACAGAGACGGTAAACAGCCTGGCATCTATTTACATAATTTCGCTGGATGCTTCAGAGGATCTTGAAGTCAAGGATACTGATTCAGCAAGCGTAGAACAGCGCACCGAGTTCATGCAGATAAGAAAGCACATGCGCGATGCAATAGGCACGCTTCCAGAGAAGGAGAAACAGCTCATCATGATGTATTACTTTCAGAATAAGACTCTGGAGGAAGTAGGAGAAAAGTTGGGATTGTCAAAATCATGGACATCAAGGCTTCACGGCCGGGCGCTTTCGCTTTTGTTTAAGCGGATACGCAACCGCGCATTAAATAAAAACGAAGATGACGGGGGCGAAGAGGAGTAATTATGGCTATCGAGGCAGTCATCAGTGGGCTTAACAGTGGCGCGCTTGGTAAGGCGGTTTCCAATTCAGAAGGCATTGCCAATGCTACAGGGCAGCATGGCAAGAGCTTTTCCGATATCATAAAAGAAATAGACAGCGGCGCAGATTTTGCCAAGGATATGGGGCTTGCGGGCGAGCAGGATATTTCGCCAACAGCACACATGCAGACGCTAGAAGGCGATGCTGTAGACTTTACGCCTACCGATAAGGTTACTGAAATAGGCAAGCCCGAGGCCTCGGAAAAGGTTCTGGATATGCTGGGTGAGGTCAACAAGGGGCAAATGCAGATGGATAGCCTGGTAAACCACATACTTTACAGTGGCAAGAAGTTCTCTAATCAGGAGCTTTTGGTAATCCAGGCCCATGTCTTTCATTTTGCCCAAATGACTGAGCTTACGGTGAAGGTTGCCGAACAGGGCGTCTCGTCAGTCAAGTCCGTGCTCAATACACAAGTCCAGTAGTAGCAGCTGTTGTATAAAATATGGAGTTCGCTATAATAGGGGGGATGCTTAGCATCCCCCTTTTATTATTATGAGTTTACAATCCAACATAAGGCGCAGGGCATTTTCAGCTCTGGCGGTTCGCAGGGACGGCGAAAACGCTAAGTCCCTGTTAGACTATATGTCAGAGCGCGAAAGCAGCGCTTGTGAAGACTTAATAGAGCGCTTTGAAAAACAGGTTGATCGAGATCAAGCCCTTGAGCAGATGATAAGGCAGATGGTGGCATCAGAGCGTTTCAGTTCCTTAGCTGAGGTTCATCCAGCCTGGATACTTGAAGCACTCAAGGCTGAGCCCCCACGGGTGGTAGGCCTCATCCTTCGCTCATTGCCTTCAAATCACGTTAGATATCTTCTTGAACATCTTCCGCCCATGCTGCGCGAGCGCATACCGAATATGGTCGAGTCCTTTGCTGTTGATCCAATGGTGCTCGAAGTTATCAGAAGGCGCTTCGAGGCTAACTTCAAGCCCATGCGTGTAAGCCGCTTGGTGGTGCATCCTGGCTTTGAGTACCTTTATTTCCTAAGGCGCGAAGAGCTTTCTGAGCTAGTTCGCGACATAGGCCTTTGGGAGATGGCCATCGCCCTCTCAGGCATGTCGCAAAAGGCGTTGCATATGATCTTCAATCGCCTTGATCTCAAGGATGCAAAAAGGCTTAAGCGCTACATCGATGGGATGAAACGCATATCCACAGAGCTATATAGACAGGCCCGATTCAATCTCCTAGAGATAGAAGGCCAGCATGAGGGCTCTGAAAGAATGCTCTTTTCAATTGGGCTTGTGGCTCTTGCCTGTGCTGCTGGAGAAAACGATAAGCCTTTTCTCGAGCTTCTCATGCAAAAGCTTGAGCCTGGGGATGGGTATCTGCTCAAGCGCTTTATGGATGAACGCAGAAGGAGGATCAACGAGGCCGTGGCTACCGAGCGCCAGACACTTATATTAAGGCTTGTTGCCCAGCTTGCATCAGATGGGCGAATAAGCGCTGAGTGGAGGCGTTTTTCTCCTGACTATCAAGAAGCAGCTGGCAAGGATGAAAATCCTATACCTGAAGAGACTGCCTCGATTGTGATGCAGGATACTGAAGAAGAATAGAGAAGTAATGGATGCTAGAGTATAACAATTAAGTCATTGCGAGCGGAGCGAAGCAATCTCCGGAGATTGCTTCGTTGCATTCGCTCCTCGCAATGACACCTATACGGAGATAACCATGGTAGGAAAGATCGTAAAAAAGAGTGAGCTAAAAGAAAAACCTGGCATTGCCCCAAAGACTAGAGCGAGTGCAGCAGATCTCATTGTTGATTCCAGCGGCATCGTTCACAAGAAGGTTCTTGATGCAAGCGAAGAGGCAGGCCGCATTCTCAGAGATGCTGAAGCTAAAGCGGTGCGCATAACAGAAGAATCTCGCAAAGTGCTACTAGATGCAGAGGTCAAGCGGGAGGATGCGATAAAGAAAGGATATGCTGAGGGCGAATCAAAAGGTCTTGCACAAGTCACCGAGAAGCTCCTGAATGTCGAGGGTATTAAAGAGCGCTTTTACAATGAGGCTGAACCTCAGGTTATGAAACTGGTCATGTCCATTGCCGAGAAAGTCATCGGCAGGATCGTGCTGGAAAATCAGGATATGATAAGGAGCGTTGTTCATCAGGCCCTTGAAAAGGTAATTGGCGACAGGATCACGGTCAAGCTCAACCCTGAGGATTACAAGAGGATCATGGAAGCCGACCACGAGTTTCGGGATGTGGTTGATCGCACAAGAAGGCTTATGTTCAGGGAGGACGAATCCATCACACGGGGAGGGTGCATCGTTGAAACAGAAGTCGGCACTATCGATGCGCAGATAGATACACAGCTTGCAGCGATAAGAAAGGCGCTTGAATTATAATCAGTGACCAGTGACCAGTAACCAGTGACCAGATTGAATGTCATTGCGAGCGAAGCGAAGCAATCTCCATATTATCACGGATCATAAAATGACCAACTTGAAGAAAAAGAATAATTCATCTCCTAAATCAGCGGATCTACCAATAGTAGATTTTGCAAAATACCATCACCTGCTTTCCTCGGTATCCACCTACAACATCAAGGGCAAGGTTACGGAACTCACAGGTATCGTGGTGCGCGCTGTTGTACCTGGCGTTAGAATTGGCGAGCTGTGTTTTATAGTGCCCTATCACAATCGGCCGCCGATAAAGGCAGAAGTTGTGGGTTTCAAAGACCAGGAAGTTCTTCTCATGCCCTTAGGCGAGCTAGAGGGCATAGGCCTTGGCAACGATGTGATTCCTACCAGCCATACTCTAACTGTTAGAGTGGGCGAAAAGCTCCTAGGCCGCATTCTCGATGGCATGGGCGATCCGCTCGATGCTGAGGATAAAGGCCCTCTCGAATGTTTAATAGAATATCCTGTTACAGCAAATCCGCCAGAAGCCATGAAAAGGGAGCGGGTGGTAAAGCCCATTTCTGTGGGCATCAAATCCATCGATTCCATGCTCACAGTAGGCGAGGGTCAGCGCGTAGGTATCTTTTCTGCAGCCGGCGTGGGCAAATCCACACTCATAGGCATGATCGCACGAAACACCGAAGCAGAGGTAAATGTCATCTGCTTGGTAGGCGAGCGCGGAAGAGAAGTGCGCGACTTTTTAGAGCGCGATCTTGGGCCCGAGGGGCTTGCGCGCTCTGTGGTCGTTGTCTCGACGTCAGATCAACCGTCTTTGGTCAGGCTCAAAGCTGCATACGTGGCCACTGCCATTGCCGAGTACTTTCGCGACCAAGGCAAAAAGGTCATACTCATGATGGATTCTGTAACTCGCTTTGCGCGCGCGCTTCGTGAGGTGGGCCTTGCGGTAGGGGAGCCACCAGCGCGCCAAGGATATACCCCTTCGGTGTTCTCCACTCTTCCACGCCTTCTCGAAAGATCCGGCAATTCAGACAAAGGATCGATAACCGCATTCTATACCATTCTCGTTGCAGGCGATGACATGAACGAACCTGTGGCAGATGAGACGCGATCAATTCTCGACGGCCACATAGTTCTCTCCAGAGCGCTCGCTGCACGCAACCAATATCCAGCGATCGATGTGTCAGAGAGCATAAGCCGTGTGATGGATTCCATAATAGATGACGACCACAAGAGTGCTGCTGGCAAGCTGCGCGAGGTTGTGGCCAATTATGAGAAAGAGCGCGATCTTATCCTCATCGGCGCATATGAGGAGGGAAGCGATCCAAATGTTGATTACGCCATAGAGAAAATAGAGGAAGTAAATAATTTCCTAAAGCAGGGGGTAGAGGATAAGGTAAGCCTTCAAGAGGCGATTGAAATGCTTAAGGAGATATTTGAATAGTGACCAGTAACTAGTAACCAGTTACCAGGTTTTGCTGGTCACTGGTCACTGGTCACTGGTCACTGGTCACTGGTCACTGAGATATGCCGCCACAAAAATACAGATTACAGGCCTTGCTTAATCTTAAGGCCAGATTGAAGAAAAAGGCCGAGCTAGTGCTAGCAAAGGCGCTGATCGCTCTCAAAGAGGCGAAGGAGCGCCTAGAGGAGCTTGAGAAAGAGAAGGAGAAGATAATCGAGAGATGGAAACAAGCTCGTGCTGAGATGAAGAGAAAAGAGAAGGCCGGCCTTATAGTCAAAGAGAGCAACGTACACGTCAACTTCTTGCGTAAACTAAAGGAAGACGAAGAAGAAAAGCAGATGGAGATAGAGGATCAGGAGCAGGTGGTAGAGGATTGCGAGACTGCGGTGGCTGCGGCAAGGCGCGAATATATAGACGCTGCGCGCGAGCTGCAGGTGATGGAAAAGCACAAGGAGCTTTGGCAGAAAAAGGTGAGCCAAGAAATTTCGCGCAAAGAGCAAAAGGAGATGGATGAGCTAGGCGGAACCATACATCAGCTCAGGCGCTGGCGTGGTGAGAAATCATTGTTTGAGGTATAATAAATAAGCGAGAAAGGCGAGACACGCGAGAAACGCAAGCAACGAATTCCCTCCCCTTTGTAGGGGAGGGTTAGGGTGGGGTAGATAGGGAAATTTACGGAGGTTTTAATATGGTAGACGATGTAAAAAAATCAGAGGCAACGCGACAGGAGCGCATTCGTCAGCAGGCAATTGAAAAGGCCAAGCCCAAAACAGCTGAGAGCGAGTTCGATAAGCAGCTTAAAAAGGGACAGATGCCTCAAGCAGGGCAGGCTGCAAAAGAGCACATCAAGCCAGTCACTGAGCAGGCCATGGAAGAGGCTGCAAAGCGGCAAGAACGTCAACGCGAGATGAGAGAGAAGGAAAAGGAGGAGCGTAAGGAGAAGAAAGAGACAAGGCAAACTGGCGAGCGCGCAGATGCCACTATTGCCAGCCAAAAGGTGGTGGGCAAAGGCGGCCGAGGCCAAGGGGGCCGTGGTCAAAGCGGTGGTGGTAAGCAGGGGGGGTACGATGGCTCCACAGCAAAGCGTGGGCTTAGCAAGATGCTTACAAAAGCTGGAGTCAAAACGATTCCTATGGATCTGCAAAAGCAGTTTGCTGCAAAGATGGCTAGAGCTGCAAAAGAAGCTGCAACGCCGTCGCAAGCAGCGCTTACTCAGCATGTGCTCGACAAGATTGTTCAGTACGTGAGGATCGGCATCAACCGCTCTGGCGACAAGGAGATACAAGTAGATCTTCACCAGAAGATCTTCAGGGGCCTTAAGCTGCGTGTGATCGCCAGGGAAGGTAAAGTTGGAGTACATTTTCGAACTTCAGACAAAAAAGGAAGAGAGATATTCGAGAAAAATAGTGATGCCATCCGCGATGCCCTGGCCAAGAAGGGCATAGAGGTGGATGAGATAACAATTGCTTAACTGTTTGATATCCCTCTAACTCCGTGATATAAAAAAACCTATCTATGGCCATCACGCCTTATCATCTCAAACTCAAGAAGGTGTCCAAGAGGCATCAGCAACTACTCGATGCTATATATTCCTATCTTCCTAAGGCTCATGTTCGCGAACACCTTTTGGGTGGTATTTGCGCTGCTGTAGAGCGCCATCTTGGTGATGGCTTTTCTTTGAAGCTTGCAGCGGTAAACCACGAGTCGTATTCATCTTTTTTGGCAAAGCTTCCTAAGCACGCGCTTGTCATAGTCATAGGACTAATGCCTCAGCACAGTAAACTGTTGTGCGAGATCGATTTAACGCTCGCCATGATGGCTGTGGAGAGGATGTTAGGTGGCCATGTCGAGACCATGCCTGAGCCTCGCGCGCTATCAGAAACAGAGCAGGGCATCTTGCAGTATCTGTTACTTCAGCTTTTGGCCCAAATACATCGGGCCTGTGGAATGGACGCGCGCGTTCATTTTCGCTTTGAACGCTTTGCTTTTGGCTCTGATGCTATAGCTCCATTGGCAAATTCAGATACAGACGTTGCAGCGCTGGTATTCCGCGCTACGCTCGGACGGCATTCTGGCTTTGTGCGTCTGATCTTTACAGATCCATTTGTGGAGGAGGGACTTCTCAACGTTCAAGCTCCTGATGAGGAGCGACCTCTTGAACGCCAATATGCACGCGAGCAAATGACCCGCTTTGATTATATAAAAGTTCCACTTTGGGCAGAAGCCGGTCGTACAACATTAACCGGTGCAGATCTCAAACAGCTGGAAGAGGGCGATGTAGTTTTATTTGAACAAGGTGATCTTAAGCTCTCTGAAGGTTTAGCAGGTAAGTCAATTTTGCGCATAGGTGATGGTGCATGGGGTGGACTCGATGCCACGCTCACGCTTGAACCCAAGCGTGCTAGATGCAAGATCACAGACATACATAAGGGAGTATGATATGGTAAACAGCGAGAGCAAGAAAACTATAGAAACTGAAATTGATGAGCTTGAGGCATTTGAAGAGTGGGAGGAGAGCACGCCATCGGGCAAGGATACTGAAGCGCACGCCATTCCTTCTGAGGAAGAGGGCCCGCTTGATTTCTCTGACCTTGAGGCTCCAATCGAGGAGCCTAAAGCTTCGCCAGAAATCGCTGAAGGTGCAGGCGAGCCTGAGAACTTTGCAGATTCCCTCTTGGAACTCGCTCCTGAAGTTCCTGTCAACCTCGTAGCTGTAATAGGAAAGACCACAACAACTGTGGGCGATCTGATGGCAGCGAAAATTGGTCAGGTGATTGATCTTGGCAGGCCACCAGGAGAGACCGTGGATGTAGTGGTAAACGGCAGGATGATAGCTCGAGGCGAACTTGTGGATATGGACGGGCAACTGGGAGTTAGAATACTTAAGATGGTAAGATAAAGCAGCAAAATGGTATGTCATTGCGAGCCCTTCGACTCGCGCAGCTCGCTCAGGGCAAGCTTCGCGAAGCAATCTCCGAAAATTCTGGGATTGCTTCGCCCAGCACCATACGGTGCTGGGCTCGCAATGACATTCAAGTAATCATTTAATATGCTTTCGATTCTTTTACTGACAGCGGCGAAAGTTCAAACGGTTCCAGCTACTGCTGAATCAGCAGTAGATTTTACGTGGCTTTTCATCAAGATGCTCTTTATTTTGGGCTTTGTGAGCATCCTTGCTGTTCTCATACTTAAATACGGAGTGCCGCGCACGGCATTTTACAAACGCTTTCAGCAGGGAAGCCTCTTTAATATAAAAGCCAGACAGGCCATAGAGCCTAGAAAGTTGCTCTATCTTGTGGAAATAGGCAAAAGATATTTGGTGCTCGGTGTTACAGATCATGCTATTAATACTATCGCTGAACTTTCTGAAGATGAGGCTAAGGAGCTAAAAGAAGATAGAAGCCAGAAGCCAGAAGCCAGAAACTAGATTTTCGGTTTGTCACTCTGAGCCGACAGGCGAAGAGTCCCCGTATAGCAGCAGGTTTACCGGGATCCTTCGCTAGCGCTCAGGATGACAACACGGTCTAACTTCTGAATTTCCTATGCGAAGTCATATATTTTCAGCGTCGTTTCTCAAGAAGCACAAAAAGGCGGTAATCGCAGCATCACTTGCGCTTTCCGCCTTCTTCTTTTCTACAGCTGCGTGGGCACAGGCTGGCGAGGTGGGCGTCTCAAAGCCGCTCGTGTTGCTCGTAGTCTTGGCAGGTCTCTCCCTTACGCCTTTTATCGTCATGATGGTTACATCGTTTGTGAAGATAGCGGTTGTCATGGCGCTGGTCAGAAATGCAATGGGCACGCAGCAGGTTCCGCCAAACCTCATCATAACAGGCCTTGCCATGATCCTTACGATATACATCATGGTGCCGGTTGGCTATGACATCTATCGCGTTGCCGGAAAGACCATAAATCAGGGTACCAACCAGCCGCTCCTATCTCAGGCATCTATCAAACTGTTGGCCACAGCAGTTGATGAAGGCAAAGAACCTCTCAGAGATTTTCTAATAAAACATGTTCATTCGCAAGAGCGCTCGCTCTTCTACAACCTTGCGCTAAAGCTAAGGGTTAAGGAAGAGGACAGGGCCGATATATCTGATAAGGATTTTATAAATCTCATACCAGCATTTGTGGTGAGCGAGCTGACTGAGGCATTTCAGATAGGGTTCATAATATTCTTGCCGTTTTTGATCATAGATCTTGTCATAGCAAATGTGCTGCTTTCGCTTGGTATGTTCCAGATATCGCCCATTACCATCTCGTTGCCGTTTAAACTCCTTCTCTTCGTACTCGTGGACGGCTGGCACATAATTGCGAAGGGGCTGATACTGGGTTATGTATGATAGAGGTCAAAGGTCAAAGGTGAATGCTGAAAGGCTAATAAGAGGATGCTTTGAGCTTTCAGCTTTGAGCTAAATTATAGATGAAAGGTTAATAGATTTATATGCCTGAATACTTTGTAGCCATAACTAAGCAGACATTATTTTTGGTGCTCATCCTCACCGGTCCGCCGGTGATGACTGCATTGCTCGTCGGTCTTACCATAAGCATCCTTCAGGCCACAACCCAGATACAGGAGCAGACGCTTACCTTTGTTCCAAAGCTTGTGGGTGTGGTTGCCATTCTAGCCATCTCTGGTCCCTGGATGCTTGCCCAGCTCTTGGCATTCGCTTCGTCTATATATGAGGCAATTCCGGTGTATGTAAAGTAGTGACCAGTGACCAGTGACCAGTGACCAGTGACCAGTGACCAGTGACCAGTGACCAGTGACCAGTGACCAGTGACCAAAATTTTTACAGTATATCATAATAACTGGTAACTGATTACTGGTTACTGATCACTGGTTTTATTATGGATGAACTCTTCAGAAAACTCGGCGTTGACGTAAACGTCTCCTTTTATCTCATTTTCTTTTCATTGATATGGGTAAGGGTGCTTGCCATGGCAACAGTGCTTCCCTTTTTATTCGGAAAGCCCGTGCCCCGCTATGTGTTGGTGGGTGCTACTATGGCGCTTACCTTTTTTGTGTTCCCTCACATAAAGCCTGAAACTCCGCCGCCTCTGACCGAGAACTTAATGCTCTTGGTAGTGCTCTATATGAAAGAAGCATTCTATGGCCTGGCCATAGGTTTTATGGTCGGCATAATGTTTTATGCGTTTAGCTCAGTTGGGCAGATGATCGACAACCAGCGCGGCATGTCCATTGCGCGTTCAATCCTTCCCCAGCTGGGAGAACAAGCATCGGTTTCTGGTATTTTTCTTTTTCAGTTAGGCATAGTGCTCTATCTGAGCATTGGCGGGCACATATATTTCTTAGATTCGTTTTTTCAGAGCTTCAGAGAGTTGCCTGTGCTGGAATTTCCGGTTACGGGTCCTGGCATGTTTCCTCTTGCTGATCTGTTTATGCAGGTCACAGGACAGGTTATATTCATCGCCATGCAGATGGCCATGCCGGTTATCATAGGCATTCTACTAGCCGATCTCATACTTGGTATAGCAAACCGCGTGGCGCCACAGATCAATGTCTGGATGCTTGGTTTTACAGTGAAGGGCTATCTCGGCATCCTCATGGTTTTCATCTCAATAACAGTTATTTGCGACCAGCTTGAGTATTACTCCCTCAAGAGCACCGGATATGTGGATCAGACAATAGAACTTTTGCAAGGCAAGGTGCCACAAGGTGCACCGGAGCTGCCTGCGCCTGAAGAGGGCCTGCCCAAACCTGAAGAAGGCGTGCCTAAAGTAAAGACCATAAATCAGTGACCAGTGATTAGTAACCAGTAACCAGTGTAATTCACCAGGTTTTGCTGGTAACTGATTACTGGTCACTGATTTTAGGTGTCTCAAGTCCCCAGTTTTAGCTCTATCTCCCCATTTCACCTATCAAAAGAATCAATAACTATTTGATAATAAAGGCAAATTATCGTGCCATTCATGGCACGATGTGTGCATGTATATCGTATGAAATTCCACGGGGGTATTGAGAGGGAAAAATATGAAGAAACTTATTCTTTCAATAGCAGTCACGGCAATTTTTGTGTTTGCCCTGTGCCATACAGCGTCAGGCAGCCGTACTGCATCTGATGGTTCTGGTACGGTAGCCGACTTACCGGTGATAGAAGAAACCGGAAACACAGATTCGGGCAAAGATACTTCAGGATACATAAGCATAGATGGTACTGTCGAGGAAAAGGAATACGTTCGCGAATCAATTGATTTGGATGCTAATTCCGACCTGAACTACACATGGCAGGACGAACCGATCAGGGCAGAAATCACTGTAGAAGATGAAGATGGGCTGGAGAGCGTGATGATCTTGGTACCGATAGAGGACGACGACTGTAACAAGATCAAGTTCGTTCCTCCTGCAGGGGTAAAGAAAATAAAAGACATCCTCGTCATCGTTGATGGAGACGTTGATGACGAAGAGGAACTTACGTTCGTAGTACCGGAATTTGTCAAAGTAGTTGGTGAGACACTCGTCGTGGATACTGATGGATTTGTGATCCCTGAACTCGAGGTAAACGTGGTCCCGGAAGATGATGAGTCTTCTGAATCAGGCGAAAGTGCTGTGGAGAGTGTGACGGCAGCATACGATCTATATGTGGATGCTGCGGCCGGCCTGAATGAGGAAAAGGATAGCGGTGTAGGTTCTGATGTGGAAATTCGTTTCGGCGATCCAACTATCAGCGCCGGCTCCAGTGGTCACTGCAGCATGGTAGGCAGCGCATCAGCAAATCCTATAGCCTTTCTGCTTATGGCGTTTGCGTTTATACCGCTTGCGATCAAGCGTAAATAATAACCTTATAAAGGAGAGAGTATTATGAAGAAGATAATTTTCGTATTTGCAATAGCAGCGCTTGTTGTGTGCGCATATCATGGAATAGCTAGTGCAAAGGTTTATCAGCCGGGTGAGGAGGTTTCTATACTTGAGTCTAAAACTTACCAAGTATGGCTAATTGGTGATGCAGATGGAGATACTGTGAAAAATGGCTTAGACAATTGTCCATATGATGTCAATCTAGTCCAAGAGGACGGCGATAGCGATAATAGGGGCGATGTGTGCGACAATTGTATTGATGATCCAAATACCGATCAAAAAGACACTGATGGCGATGGAGTGGGCGATGTATGTGACAACTGTGTTGATGATTCAAATCCAGGACAAGAGGACGAGGATAATAATGGTGTGGGTGATGTATGTGAGGCCCAACCTGCAGCTGATCCAGATCCAATTGTTGACTCTGATGGCGATGGCGTAAGCGATGAGTTAGACGAGTGTCCAGATGAGGTGGGAACTGAAGATAACTTTGGCTGCCCTGGTGCAGTGGAGACGGTCGATGAGACTGCGCTTGATATAACTACATCTGGCCTTGGTGCTGATGGTGGTGGCGCTTGCAGCATGCTACCAGGTGCTGCAGCAAATCCATTGGGTTTTCTGCTCATAGCAGCAAGCCTCATTCCACTGGCAATCAGACGTA
>JBDRBN010000021.1:0-3195 GCA_043822785.1 Pseudomonadota bacterium | reverse complement strand
CACTGCTGTCGCGTTAGAGGTCTTAACTAATTGATATATAAGAATTCATTTTTCTCATGTCGAGGTGTCATTGCGAGGAGCGTTTAGCGACGAAGCAATCTCCTGCAAAGACAGGTTATAAGGGGATTGCTTCGCGTCGCCATGTACCAAACGGTACATGGCGTCGCTCGCCATGACAACCACACAAATCAAGTACTTCTAACGCGACAGCAGTGTAAATCCTAAATTCTAAACAAATCCAAAATTCAAATAACAAAATTCAAAACTATTGTTTAGAACATTAGAACTTTGGATTTTGAAATTGTTTAGGATTTAGTGCTTAGGATTTAGGATTTCTAAATCTAGGCCTAAATCTTATTTATTTCTTAACTTTGTTAACTAGTCTGATATTCTCAAGGCACATATTTTTATCCACCGCCTTACACATATCATATACCGTGAGCAGGGCAGCAGATACTGCTGTCAACGCTTCCATTTCAGCTCCGGTTTTTCCCACACATTTTACTGTGCTTTTTGCCAGTATCTTGTTCTGGGCGATCTCAAAATCCACTGCCACCTGGCCGAGTTCGATATTATGACAAAGGGGGATGATCTCGCTTGTTTTCTTTGCAGCCTGGATGCCGGCAATTTGAGCTGTGGCCAAGACATTGCCTTTTCTAGCTGTGCGCTTGCAAATAGCATCGATAACTTTTGGCGAAACAGATATCATACCTTCTGCGCAAGCTGTGCGAATCTGATCAGGTTTTTCAGATACATCAACCATCTTAGCATTGTCATTGTTGTCAAGGTGCGTGAAATCCATTTTATCCTCCTATCTCATACATATACTCGCTTTCGTTCTTTGCGCCGCATTCAGGCTTGTTTTTGAGGGCTATATTAAACGCATCTCTTAAGCCAGCCTTTCTTACATTCACGCTATATTCTGAAAACAGACAGGGTTTGAGCTCGCCCGTGCATGTGAGCCTTAAGCGGTCGCACAGTTCGCACTGACCCACTGTTGTATTGCTCTCAATTCCATAACGTTCGCCGGTCTTGAGATTCATTCTGCGGATGAAGCGTACTTCAAGGTCATTATCTTTGGCAAAATTTAAAAACGCTTCGCGCTCATCTTCATTTTGACCAGGGATCAGAACCACGTTTAGTTTTATGGGCGTAAGTCCGGCCAGCCTTGCCGCCTTGATTCCAAGAAGCGCCTGATTTAGATCTCCACCCCTGGTGATTTGTGTGTATCTATCAGGATCTAGAGAATCTATGCTTATGTTCACTCGATGAAGGCCGCACTTTTTCAGCTTGAAGGCATAATCCACTAGCATGGTGCCGTTGGTTGTCATGCCAAAATCTTTAAGGCTTGGGAGCTTTGCAATTCTCTCCACGAGATATTCGATGTTCTTTCTGACAAGAGGCTCGCCGCCAGTAAGTCTTATCTTTTCGATTCCCAGCCCTACGGCGTATTTTGCGATTTCGAAGATCTCTTCCAAAGATAGTATATCTTCATGTTTTTTAAGGGGAATTCCAGACGCAGGCCTGCAATATTGGCACCGTAGGTTGCACTTATCCGTCACCGAGATGCGAAGATAGTTGATCCTGCGATTGTAGGAATCCAGAAGCATTGAAGGCCGTGGCTAACACGGCCACGGCCCTTGCTGCAAGGCCAAATAGAAATCAGCTAACGGCTAACGGCTACAACAGGTATTATAAGCTGTTTGCCGTAAGCGAGTGTAACGAGCGAGCCGTAAGCTGTAAGCAAACGAAGTGTGCTGTAAGCTGCTTTTAGAAATAATACATCGCGTTTATTGTAAATGCATTGGCTTTTGATGCACCCGAGCCCTGATAATTTGTGCGCATGAAGTTGTATTCAGGACCAATGGCCAGCGCTTCGATTGGCTTAAACTTGAGGTTCACAAAGGCCATCTGGTTGCTCTTAACCCAGCCTGCTGCAACCTGGGAATTCTTCAGTCCTTCATAGCCATATCCTACGTTTGTCTCAAACCAGTTAAGCCACAAGCTCTTGATCTGTCCCCATCCAGCTATGAAGCGCTGACGGGTTGTGTCTGAGCTGTTTGAAAATAAAGAATCCAAACTCTGTCCATAATGAATTTCTGCTGATGCCTTGAAAAGCTTATGAGCAGGCACTAAGAAACTTGCTGCAATACCCCAGTTGGTGATGTCGGCATTTCCGGCAACTGCATTCTGGTGACGGCCAAATACTGCCGAGACATATGCCCAGAACTTTCCGGCTTGCATATTATGCCAGAAACCTACGCGCGCCTGACCCATGGGAACGCATGTAGTGTTGCCAGCATCATTAAATGCCATGGAGTTGCCGGACAAGTTGGCGCTGAGAGCTCCTTCAAAACCGTTCTCATCGCCGATGGGATGATTATATGTAAAGCGTATTTGCGGACGACGGAAACCCAGATTTCCCTGACGCCACATGTTAGAGCCAACGTTGAATGTATCGGTGTTGAGCGGCGAGAATAAATCCCACTCGTGTCCAAACAATACATGCCAGCGCTTCTGCCCTATACCGGCATACGCCCTGCGAATTCTTGGCACAACAGAACCTGCGTTCAGGTTGGCTGTGCTGAAGAAGTCGAGCTCAAGTCGCGCATCTACTGTAAAGTTCTTTCCGCCAAAATCATAGGGCTCGAGCATGAAGCCAAACCGCGTGTTCTGAACAGTCCAGGAGAGAAATGCGTCATTGTTTACTTCTACGGATTCGTCAACAACGCGGTTAAAGCCAGTCATGTTTCTGTTGTAGTTTGCTGCAGTATTGTTGTTGGTTCCAAAGCTTGAAAGCTGCGAGTCTGAATATAGGGTTTCAGCCAAAATAAAACCGTAAAAGCTCACAGGCACTTTGCTGGAGAGCTGGATCTTTTCTGGTATTTCTGTCTGAATGCTTTGTGCCTTTGCCATCGCAGGCACAAAAAGAACTGTAGCAGCCACTGCCATCGCCAAACACATGCATAATCTCTTCATGACTTCCTCCTGTTTAAAAAAATGGGCTCCCACCTAACATCGTGACCTGCGTTGCGCAAGATAAAAAAACAAAATTGTGGTACCCAAGCGATAATGTCAGGGTAATTGCCCAAGGGAAAATGTCAGTAGATAATACCTTCTATGGGGTAAGCGTAGGAGGTGGAAGGGATGCTACTGACGATGAAGGAAAACAATAGGTTAAAGGTGATGCAGGAA
>JBDRBN010000020.1:0-5497 GCA_043822785.1 Pseudomonadota bacterium | reverse complement strand
GAACGCAGTACGCGAATACATAAGGAATCAGGAAAAGGAAGACCAACGGCTCGATCAGCTGAATATGTTTCGGTAGGTTTTAACCGCTTTGAGCGGTTCACGGTTTTTCAAGCCCCCGGCTCTGCCGGGGGTACATGACTCCATTGTTTTTTCCGGCTTTAATAAAATGAACGCTTTCACCTGTGAGATTATCTAAATCTGGCGTTTGCTCAAAATCAATTGGAATTGCATCTTCTTCACCGCATATCATCCAACCATTTTCGCTTAAGTCAGCGAGCTGTTGTGCAAAGAGCTTGGCAATATAAAATGCAGTCCAATGTGTAACCAAGCCATCCTTTGTGGATTGAAGCATGCCTGCCTCTTCTATCAACTTTGCTGCAGATAGAATAACAATTGAGCTCTTTCCAACTGCACCTTTAAACCCAAGGCCATCCTTTTTGGCAGCTGGTTCTATTCTTGAGTGTTGATGTATTAGAAATTTACCGAAGGTTGGGCTATAGTATTCCAGGCTGGCGTAAAGCCCTCTCAGCGTTGCATATTTTCTAATTTTATTTCTAATTTTGATGCGGTTCATTTGTACCACTACTGAATCACCATCACCTCCTTCTGTTTTTGAAAATCGAACGCTAATAATATCATTACCAGCGGGTTTTTCAGGTTTGGGTTTATCAGTATAATATGTAAATCGTCCTTTACCCCAACGAGCTTGCACATACATAGGGCTTTGCGTATTGCATTTCCATATAAGTCGATTAAATGGTGCCAACCTTTCTGGAAGGGGGCCGGAGGAGGCTTTATATCTGGCACCCTCATCGTTTAGCGCACCAACTACAAGCGGACCGGTACAAGAAAACTGGAATCTGCTGATCGCAAACCCCATTTGCTGAAGAGCAGCATTTGCAGCATGTGATGAGAGTGCCAACATATACTTTTCCCCTTGGATCTATCACCGTGGTTATCGCATTTTTTGGGGAAAAGTTGCTAAGTTTTGTATTGCATAACATGGTGATATTGTTGGGTTGTTTTGATGGGAACCAGGCGGTGGCTAGCGTCTTGCTTTGCTTCGACACTTCCTCGGGCTTGATTCGCTCCGCTCATCTTTTGCCCTCGGTTGTCGGACTAGCCCGCCTTTGAGGGTGGCCAGAAGTTCTATGGCTACACTTCTTTTTTCAGATATTCCTTCAACATACTCCTAAGGGTCGTTTTACCTTTTGATGTCTTGAAGTATTTTTCCCGTCTTGCTGCATCTCGCTTATCAACATAGGCTTCATAGAAAATCAGCTTCAGAGGTAGGCGACATTTTGTAGACGTTACTTTTCCACTCACATGATATTGTAACCGTTTTTTTAGGTCGTTAGTTAAACCTATATACATCTTTTTGTCTTTTTCACTTTGGAGCACATATACATAATACATATCAATAAAGTAAAACCGCTCTTGCAATTAAGCAAGAGCGGTTTTTACCACACGGTTCGGACGTCCGCCCTGTACCATACGATACAGGGCGTCGCCCTGCACCGCATGGTGCAGGGCTCCGGTGGCCAGACTCGAACTGGCGACCCGCTGATTAACAGTCAGCTGCTCTGACCAACTGAGCTACACCGGAATTTTTTGTGCCAAAGAGCAAATTAACGCGCTTCTGTAACACTGTTGTAAGACCGTGTAAAGCTCATCATTCCACGTTTGGGAGCTTTTCGTCAAACCACCTGCGGTTAATCAAAAGGCCTGCAAAACCCAGCAACCCCAGACACATGCCTAAAATCTCTACATGGAATATGGCGTGGATGAGCATGTACATTATGACAATGCTTCCAAACGTCCTAGCTATAAGCTTGCGCATGGCCAAAGAAATAACAGCTGCGATGATGATAGGCCAAGTAACCACCACATCTGAGAGCGTCCTTGCGTAAGCCAATGGATGTTCCAAATACGTCCAAAGCCTTGGCGCAAGCGTCCACACCGAATATATGAGAGCTGCCCAGGCTAGCCAGATTCCCACAGGCCTATGGACCACCTTTAAGGCAAATGGCCTAGCAATGTTTCTCAATACATTTCTGATCTTTTCCATATTTTCACGGATGATATATACGTATACACATATGACAATATATATTTAGCAATTTGCCCGCATCCGCGCCCGCGTCCGGACCCGCGCCCGTAAATTTGTTTGACAGTTTCTAGCTGTTAGCCGATAGCTATCGACTGAAAAAAAAGGGGGTGCCAATGCCTAGTTGGGAAGAGGTTCAAATACATGCAAAAAAGATGATCGAAGAGGGTATGAGGATTTTGCGCTCCGGCATGAGCGAGGCAAGCTTTTTGGCTGAAAGCACGGCTGAAGCTGCAAAACTTCATGTGTCGCTCAGGCACAACCGCCTCGATAGGTATAAGGCCCTGCACGAACTTGGGCGAATGGTCTGTGACAAGGCAGAAGCTGGCGCTGCCGCAAGCCAGCTAACACTTACAGAAGAGATGAAAAAGAAGATAAAACAAGTAAGCGGTTTGGACGATGAGGCGCAAAAGTTTGAGGCCGAGATCGCAAAACTAACTATCATTCGCAAAGAAACAGAAAAAAAGACCACAGCTGCTCACGCCAAAAAGACTTCGGCTGCTACAAAGAAAACGTAATGTCGTTCAGTATTCTATTGGGCGCTTTTCCTCCATTGCATTAAAAAACTCCAAGGCGGATTTTACATAAGCTCCGCGCGCAGCAGCCTCGTCCCTAAGCTCAAAGTCATCTGTAACCACGATCATCTCTTGAGCATCTTCTGCGCCTTTCTCAACCATTCCTAATATTATAACATCTGCAGATTGCCCTTTTGCTGAAAACATCACATCTATACCTGCAAACCTGTCTTTGCTGGATAGCTCAAAGTCTTCAAACCCAGGCCTTCCGCATCCATCAAACACAGCAGTTATCCAATAGCTATTTTGTGCTCCATACTCTTCAAGCGCCATAAGCAGGGCCTCTCTTCCTTGCTCAAGCCCTTCCTGCTCGGCCTCTAAAAATGGGGGTATGCGGCGGATGAAGTTATAGCCGTCCACGATGATATGCGCCATGCCCACATTCCTATCTTTTAGTACACTTCATTGCAAGGCGGGCTAAGCTTGTCGTCTCCATCTCTATCTGCTATGAACTCTAAAACGAATTACGAATAACGAACTACGAAAAAGCGCGAAGCGCTTTTTTAGGAGCGAATATGGCAAAGACCGTAAAAGTGGACATGAACGGAAAATCGCTTTCCGTTGCTATCGGAACGCGCGTGGCAGAACTTTTGCCCAAGGCACCTCACAGAGGTCCCTTTGCTCCAGTTGGCGTAGTCATAGATAACCGCCTGGATGGCCTATACTATCAGCTAAAAAGCCAAGCATCGATTCAAACCATAGATCTTTCTGAACGAGAGGGCATAGACATCTACCGAAGAACTGCATCCACTATTCTATACGCTGCTCTTGCAGAACTCTCTGCCGAGGCTCGCGTGGTTGTAGGGCAGTCCATATCAGACGGCTACTTCTTTGAGATTCATGGCCATATCGTGGACAAAGAGTTGATACAAGAGCTCGAAGGCAGGATGCGTCAGATAGTGGCAGCGGATATTCCCATGGAACCTGATTGGACGACTGTTGAAGAGGCATTGGATATATTTGAAAAGCGCAACGATGATTCGGTGATAAAGCTTCTTAAGCAGATGAGACGTTCTGAGGTGCCTGTTATATCGCTGGGCAAGTATCGCGGCCTTTCTTATGGCCCAGTGGCTTTTCGCACAGGTTTGATCGATCAATTCAAACTCCATGCATACGAGCACGGGATTGTTTTGGATTTTCCTAATGAACAGGGCAAACTCGCAGGCGAAGTGTATCCGCAGCCAAAGCTCTTTTCAGCATATCTTGAGACAAAGCGTTGGAACGAGCTCATCCACACACAGAACGTGGGTGAGCTAAACGAATCGTGTATGGGAGGTGCGGTTGCAGATTTCGTAAAAGTGGCTGAAGCGCTTCATGAAAGGAAGATAGCTGCTATCGCCGATCAGATAGCTGCTAGGCGCGACACGCGCTTGGTTCTCATAGCCGGCCCATCAGGTTCAGGAAAAACCACCTTTGCAAAGCGCCTTGCCATTCAACTGAGAATACACGGAATAGAGCCAATTGCCATATCCATGGATAACTACTATGTGGATAGAAAAGATACGCCTAAGCATCCTAATGGAAGTTATAACTTCGAATGCCTAGAAGCCCTGGACATAAAACTCTTTAACGAGCAGGTGCAAAAGCTCATGCATGGGGAGCGCGTGGATCTTCCCCATTACTCTTTCGCGCTTGGAAAGAGACACCCCTCAAAGAGAAGATCTTTAAAGCTAAGAAAAGATCAAATACTGGTAACAGAGGGAATACACGGGTTAAACGAGGCGCTTACTCCGTATATACCAGCGGATAGGAAGTTTAAGATATATGTATCAGCGCTTACACAAGTATGTTTGGACGACCACAACCGCATATTCACCACAGACACTAGGCTGTGTCGCAGGCTTATACGCGATCGCCTATTTAGGGGCACCAGAGCAGATGATACTATCGACGGATGGTCAAGCGTAAGAGCAGGCGAAAGAAAAAACATCTTTCCGTTTCAGGAGAACGCTGACGTCATATTCAACTCAGCCTTACCATATGAGCACGCGTTGCTAAAGCCATATGGCGAGCGATTTTTGATGGAGGTTGCGCGCGGTCATCCGTCTTTTATGGAGGCTTCAAGATTGGTTCGATTTTTTTCCTATTTCATACCCATCCTAGAGATGGAGGTGCCGGCAAATTCAATCATACGCGAGTTCATCGGCCAGAGTGCATTTAAGTACAGATAGCGAGAAAGGCGATCTCGCTTATTTATGTACCCTTCTTTTTTTCTGTGATTCAATCACCTTAAAGGTGTTGCGCATTCCATAGTCAAACGGACGAAGGATGGGGATGTCCAAGGCCAGCATCTTCTGCAGGACAAGATCGTCTTTAAACTCTTTCTTAATTTCCATCGCGTACTCAAACGCGGTAAGTATTTCGCTAACGCAGTAGTTGCAATATTCTCCCTCGACGCAATTTTCTTCAGGAACTTTCTCACAGCAATCCGTAAGCATGGTGGCAAGCGCCTTACAGAATTGTTCGCCCTCTTTTAGATCGAGTATTAGCAGATGATCGATGAGCAGCCTTCCGATTATCAGGCGTATATCCCTTACCGCCTCGCTTAGATTCTGTATGGGTTTTCCGAGCTTGCGTTGTGAGAGAAAAAAATCGAACATGGACAAAAGATTTTTGACCTCTGCCTGGACCGGTTTTAATTCATTCACCATCTCTTTAGAGGTTCTTTGTTTGTTCATGAAGTAAACATAGCTTTTAAGCTACGCTCCTTAAAGAACCCGCCGTGCCCTATTAAGGCAACGGGCTCGTCAAGATAAATAAGTCAAATGGCAAAAGCGAAAGCATCCTGTGCAAAACTGAACTTGTTGGCCAGAAA
>JBDRBN010000019.1:0-47678 GCA_043822785.1 Pseudomonadota bacterium | reverse complement strand
GCTCTACAATAGCTAGGAGCGCAGCAGGTACAAAGGTGGCTGATGACTCGATCGATGGCATTCAGCTGGCTGACACGATCACCCCAGATGCCGAGATGCGCATTGATAGTGAGACGTTCGATTTCAACTTTGGCGATGGTTCAAACAATGCATATTTTACCGATGACGGCCGCATGGCATTTGAGGCAGGCGACTGGACTACAGAAAACCACCCTGCCCTAAACCTCCCACAGCACACAGGCGTGCCCACGGTTACGAGCAGCCAAGAGGGCGACATCTTCTGGGAAACCGATGTTGATAAACTTTGGGTCTATAACGGCGCTGCTTGGCAGGAGTTGGGGTCGGGCACCGGCGACTTTATGGCTGACGGTTCTGTAGCCATGACAGGAAATCTAAATGTCGGCGGAAACAATATAATCAACGTTGGCACCTTGGGCACTGCAACATCAGAGATCGGCGGCATGTATATCGGCGATAATGATAGAATACATCTGGGCGATGACCAAGACAGCCATCTTTATTTTGATGGCACAAATGCCAGATGGACAAACTCCACTGGTGCGCTGAGGCTTGAGCCTTCCACACAAATCACGCTAGCTGGCACAACCGAAGTTTTCAACGCTCAATTCCAAGTCAGCGGCACAGGCCAGATGAGCGTCGGCACAGGCACCTTTGTCATGAACGAAAAACAAAGGGATTATGACGACAGCCTTGGCGCAGGCGATAGTCTAATACTCTTTGATGTAGGCGAAGCCGGAACCAGCGGCGAGTATTTTCTTACCATGAGATCCAACGTTGACGCTGCAGCAGATACAGAAGTGCTCTTTGAAACTGATGGCGATCTCATAATAGACGGCTCGCTCACCACCGGGGGCGATGTTGCAGTAAGCGGCGGCGAACTTATGCTTACACCAATCGCCTCTGCTACAGAGAGCGCAGGTAACATCTATTATGACTCTGACGTTAACAAGCTTTACGTTTACAATGGCACAAGCTGGGTCGACCTGACCGCTGGCGGCGGAGCTAGTACGGCATTAGACAACCTGGCTGCTGTAGCTATCAATACAGCACTACTGCCAGGCGTTGATGATACCATAGACCTGGGCGATGGAACCCATGAGTTTAGGGATCTATTTATCGACGGCACTGCAAACATAGATTCATTAGTTGCAGACACGGCAGACATAGCGGCAAGCGCAGTCCCGACAGCCGATCTGCTGGATATTACCAACAGTGGGCAGCCAACTACGACAGGAATGAACTGGCTGGATATTACGCAGGCCGTAAGTGCTGATGCGGGATCGGATGCGTTCAATGCCGTTAACGTTACTTTGGCGACAAATGCTGATGCACTGGACGGGGTGCGCGGCATCAACATTCAACCCACAGGCACATCCTCGGCAGGAACGGTAGCCGCTCTACACGTAAACAACATCACAACCGGCGGCGCCAATGAGTTTGCTCTTGCAATCGGCACGGGCTGGGATCAGGACATCCGTCTGCGCGACACCACTCCAACCATTACAATAGGCAATACTGGTACACTTACTTTTGCCGACGATGCTTTAAACAGCCTGCTATCCATTGCAGATGCCGGAACCACGGGCAATCTAACTGTATCCGGCAAAGTAACTGTATCCGGCGGCCAAGTGCTATATACGCCTGTTTCCAGCGCCACGGCATCAGAGGGAAATGTTTACTACGACTCAGATGATGACAAGCTCTATGTTTACAATGGCACAAGCTGGGTTGATCTTACATCGCAAGGCACTGGCGATATCACGGCAGTCGGCTCGATGACATCTGGCGACGCCTTTGCCGATGCCAGCGCCAGCGGCAACTGGCTTGGACTTGGCGTAGCAGCAGGCAGGATCGAGTTCGATGATCAGGCAACAGATGAAGTGAACATACTGGATGCCAAGTTGGGCATCGGGACATCGACGCCCGGGGCGGCCGCACTCGACATACAAAAGGACATCACCGCATCTGGCGGTGTGGCGAGAGGAATCGTATTAGATCAGACCTTGACTGCTTCGGCGGACAACGACATCCTGACCGCCCTATACATCAACACATCGTTCGACAGCAACGGTCACTCAGATGTGCGTAACAACGGATTGATCGTGGAGACGGGTTTAGTCGGCATCGGTGCAGGAACGCCCGGAGCCACGCTTGATATCTATAAATTCGATTCTGCCACGCTTCATATCAGAACAGAAGCGGCGTCCTCTTATTCAGCCCTGAGTTTGCAGACACAAAATGCCACCAATAGATGGGATATGAGGCTTGACGACGACGACGGCAAGTTGAAGTTTCGCACGGCAGCCGGTTCGGGGGACAAGGTGGTGTTCCAACAGAATGGCAACGTCGGCATCGGAACCGCAGATCCTGGAAGCAAATTGGCTCTGAACATAGCTGCAGATGGCACGTTGGTCGATTTTGAGGTTGCAGATGCTGTACAAGGAAATATCACCGTGGCTGGTGGGGTTGTCTCATATAACGCCTTTACAGGTTCTCACTACGGTTGGTGCGATGGAAAGCCAATTTTCAAGAAAGGAGAATTGTTGATTGCCAGCGGTGATAACAAGACAATTTATGATCGCGAGTTTGGAAAGGGAGAAACCCTCTATGGCGTGGCCAAGAGCAATATACCCAATGACAAACGTGTCATCGGTGTTTACGGCGGCGAGACTAAAGTTGGCGATAAAACTATACATCTAATAAATGCTGTTGGTGATGGTTTTATTTTGGTGACTGACAAAAACGGCGATATTGAGGTAGGAGATTATTTAACAAGTTCCTCCCACGCCGGGTATGCTCAGAAGCAAAGCGATGATGCGCTTCGGAATTACACTGTTGGCAAAGCTATGCAATCAGTTGACTGGAATAAAGAAAAAGTCGATCCTGAGTTTGGTTTCAAATGGAAATTGATCGCTTGCACATTTAAAGCAGGATAAAGACAAAGAAAATACCCATGGCAAAAAAACTGCTTATCCTTTCAGCTCTTCTAGCAACTGTTGCGAGTTGCAATTCAAATGTATTCCTTACAACCAAGGATAGTCTCAAATCCATCTTTGTCTCAACAGAGGAATGTCTCAAACTATACGCAAACAACCTAATCGACGCTGATGGCGATGGTGTCGTGGACATGTGCGATTCTAAAGGCGTGTGGGTCTCTGCTGATGAAGGCGATGACGCTTATGGCAACGGAACCTGGCAAAAACCGTTCAAGACGATCGAGACTGCTCTCAAACACATGCAGGGCAAAAAAAACAAACTCTATATCGCTGAAGGCCATTATGCAGAATCTGTCATCGTTGGACCGGGTATTAGAATCAAGGGAGGATACAGCCTGCTCAAGGATGGCCAAAGATCCTTTGACCCCAAGAGTTTTGAAACAATCCTTTCGCCAGCAGACCACGGCTCCTTTGCCATTCAGTTTGGCCCTGGCAAGAAGAAGAACAGTTCGATAAGCAGCATAGTGTTGGGTGCAAGATGGAAGGAAGTGCCAACGCTGATAGACGTGGTGGATTCAAGCCCAGTCATCTCTGAAAATACACTGGTAATAGGAGGTGGGGCAAAAACATATGTGGGCATCGCAGTAAAAGGCGACTCTCAACCAATCATCGAAAACAACGACATCCGTATCTTTGGCGCTTCGCCCCAGGTGCATTCCATCGGCATCGAGGCCGTAGCTCTAAACCCAAAGCAGAAACTGCGCCTTGTGCTCAAAAACAATCGCATAACAATAGAGAGCTCTGATGGTCTGGCAGCTGGAGTGATCATCAGAAAAGAGAATAACGATTCCCACGTTGCACTCGAGATGGATAGCAACACGATCTCTTGCAGCATAAAGGCCTGTTTCCCGCGCTTTCTGTATGGCGTGCTCCTGGGCCAAAGCGCATATGGTTCAATTTTTTCCTTTGATGAGGCCATCGTAAACAGAAATAGTTTTTCGTTGGAGGATAAGACAGAGCTCGGAAAATACGTGGCTATCCAAGCCAACAACGGCAGGCTCTATCTCTCTAACAACATCATCGTAGACGCTGCGCGCAGAAGTGCAGCTATCGCTGTGGATGATGCTATTTTGGAGATGGACTTTAACACAATAATCTCTGAGAAAAGCGCGCTTACTGCATCAGGAAAAAGTTTGCTTACCCTTAAGAACAATATCCTTACATCATCATATGGCCCATCGATTATTCTGGCTGACAAAGACAGCTCCATAGGATCTATCGTAAATACCATGCTTATGAGGCAGAACATGGATTGTGCGATCAACGGTGCGCAGTGCAAAGAGAGCGATCTTTCTCTTAACGCAGAAGGCTATATTTCATCTGCAAAATCAGCGGCAATAGATGCAGGAGAATGCCTGCCCAAGACCATAACCCTCATTGATATCAAAGGCACAAAAAGACCCCAAGGCAAAGCATGCGACATAGGCGCACACGAATACACGCCAGATGCCCCCCGCATTGCAGACTCACCTTAATCTTTGCCTTCTTTCTCACCAAACACCTCTGCGGAGAAAATCTCGATGGCAGTCGAAGGGTCCTTCCATGCCTCGGTTGGCAAACCAGCCTTAAGGCATGTGTGTGCAAGAAACGTTTCCCGATCCCAGTCGTACTCAGTAGCAACCTGTGGAAGTAGCACTCCTTGGTTTAAGCCCTGGCGCATGAGAATTCCGTGTATGCCCACCTCTATTTCTGAAACATCTGTAATGCGCTTCATGAGGCTTAGCACTGAGATCTCGATATCTATATCCTTGAGTTCATCAGAGCCTACCCCGTGAAAGCGCGGATCTTGGGTAGCTGCAGCTATAGCCATCTCGCGAATAGTCTCTACGAGCGGCCCCTGCCCCACCATGTTGCCGATGCAGCCTCTTAGCTGGCCATGTTTATGAAGAGTAACAAACGCGCCGCACTTCTCGCCCAGCACGCCTTTGGCCTCTGGAAGCTTTGCACGCGACCCATCCTTGAGATACTGCTCGATTGTCTTACGCGCTAGCTTAAGGAGCGACCTTTTCTCTTCATTAGTGAGTTTCTGTGCCATATAACCTCCCCAACAGAGTAATGGACAGATTATCTTTCCCTTACTCCGAGCGCAAGCCACAATACACTCCCCTTACGTTGCTTGCGTTTCTCGCTTTGCTGGCGTTGCTTGCATTTTTGGCCTTGCTGGCGTAGTCGATACCAGCATTATGCAAAAAAAAGAAAAACAGCCGTCCATGTGCCATCGGTGCTCCCGTTGCTGCGCCTATTTTTGCCTGGAAATCGATGAGCCAGAAAGCCTGCACGAGTATGATGATCTGGCATGGATCGTAGCACATCAAAAAACAGCTATACATGTTACGGGTAAAACGTGGGAGCTTGTGGTGCATAACCCGTGTCAACACCTTGGGGCCGACGGCGTGTGCAGGATATATGATAAACGTCCGCGCATCTGCCGCAAGCACGTTCCAGGCGACTGTGAATTCGGCCAAAAACACCTTCATGATTATGATGAGGTGGATCATATCTTTTGCAATATGGACGATCTGTGGGCATATCGCGCTGAAAGAATCAAACAGAGGCGATCAAAGGCAGCTAAAAAAAGAGCGAGAAAAGCGAGACACGCGAGAAAGGCGAGAAACGTTAAAAAATCCCGACCTCAGAAATAAAGTCAGGATTAATGTCATTGCGAGAAGCCCGAAGGACGACGAAGCAATCTCCTAAATCAATGCAATGAAGGGGATTGCTTCGTCACTTTCGTTCCTCGCAATGACACACAGGTTTTTACGTTGCTTGCCTGTTTCGCTTTTCTCGCCTGTCTCGCTATTAATCGTATTCATATGCACCCATGGACCACGGCGCAGTTCTGGGATTTCCGTCCCTATCCGTTGTGAACCCCCAGCCTGCAGCAGAGCCATCGAGCCCGCCTTGTGTAACCGATGTGGGCGACGAACTCGTGAGGTGCCAGTTGTCGCCTGCCTGATCAACGAACTTTGGATCTATTGAAACGTTCCCACTGCCAGTGGGAGTTGATAATGTTATTACAGCACAACTAGAATCTGGATTACCAAAGTTTCCAGACGCTTGACAGGCAGCAACAAAGTTACCTGCTTGCTTATCGCCATATAGCGCCGTAGGACAATTGAACACATCGTTGTTCTTTACTTCTGTTGCATCGCAGTCGTTATCCACCTCATATATTCCGGCTCTTGTCGTGCCTGAGGACGTAAAAATTATATTGTTGTCTATAGCAGGATTGCTGCCTTTAGAACTATAAATGCCATGGCTTTCGCTTCCGCTACCGCCTCCGTCGATCGTATTGTTGTATATCTTAGGTGAACTGCTTTCATGATTACCAATGGCAATGGCGGCACTCGCCCCAGCTCCCCCGTCGATCGTATTATTGTATATCTTGGGTAAGCTGTTCTTGTAATTAAAAATGCCTATGCTGAGTTTTGAGCCACCGCCACCATTTATAGCATTATTTGATATGATAGGAGATGCACCATCGTGGTTGAATATGGCAGCTGTATATACACCATCACCTCCTTCTATCGTAAGTCCATCAATTCTGGTGGCAGATGTTATACCGCTCTCAGCTTCCACAGCACAATTAGGGCTTGTTTGCTGCCCACCGGACGTGCTCGTATCCTTGATCGTGGTAGTGTTGGCAGAAAGATCTCTTGCGGTCCAATCAGTATCAGAGTAGCTGCCATACAGGGAAATGCCTTCAGACATCACAATGTGCGTGCTGCCTGATGAAACATCATAAACTCCCTTTGCGACTTCAACTCGGGCCGATGTTGCCCATGCATTGTCACTGAGCCTGCTCTTTGCTGCAGCTATTGCACCTACTATATTGCCCAGCGCACTATCCATCGTGCCGTCTCCAGCTCCACCTTGCTTCACATACATCGTCTGAACACCATAGGTCATATTATATGATGTTGTTTCCTTGGCAGTAGCTGCTGCCGTGGGAAGCGGGTTGCCAGCCACATCGTTTACAGCCACAGTCAAAGTGCTAGTGCCAGAGGGCCAAGTGGTTTGTGGTTTTATTGTTAGCGTGTCGTTTTCGCTCGTGCTCATTGCCCAAGAGCCACCATCGCTGGCAGATGCCATGGTTCCACCTAAGACCAAGGAACTCGTATCCATGGATTCATTGAACTTAAAAACTATGCTTGCCGAGTTGCTGATAGTGGAGCGGTCAGCAGGCGTGACATCACTTACGCCAGGTGCAATCGTGTCTGCTGCAGCCTCATCCTCGGCAGTGCCCTCTGCCCCCTTATCGCCCCCACACCCAAAACCCGCAAAGGCAACGCCTGTCGCTATAATAAGCACCATGGTTATGACGAATTTCCTGATCGAAATACTACCCTTCATATCAACCTCCTTTAAAGATGATTTGAAGTTTAAGATATAGTCAGCACCTTTGGTGGTGTCAATTTGCTTTATCGCAGCAAAATCAGAGTAGTTATCCACTTGCACGGCTGTAAATTTCCGCCTATGGTCGCTGCGATTTGGAGTTCATATGCCAAAGATGCTTGAACAAAAGACTGTGGTGTTGGGCATTGGCGGAGGCATCGCTGCTTACAAGTGTTGTGAGCTTGCGCGCCTGTTCGTGAAGAAAGGCGCACACGTCCACTGTGTGCTCACAAAGGCAGGCGCCGAATTTGTAACGCCGCTTACGCTCCAGACGCTTACCGCAAACCCTGTTCACACAGAGATGTTCAACCTTATACAGGAGAAGGAGATCGGGCATATCTCCTTGGCTGATCGCGCCGATCTTGTGCTCGTAGCCCCTGCTACGGCAGACCTTATCGCAAAAGCAGCGCATGGAATATGCGATGATCTACTAACCACTGTGATATGTGCTACAAAGGCTGCTGTTGTATTTGCACCATCGATGAACTCAAATATGTGGGAAAACCCCATCACCCAAGAGAACGTGGTAAAACTAAAAAAGCATGGATATAAGATCATCGAACCTGCTGAAGGAGATCTCGCGTGTGGGTATGAGGGAAAGGGGAGACTTCCGGAGCCCGAGATAATAATGAAGGCAGTAATCCAATATCTAATTTCCAATTTCTAATTTCGCCTTTTAATGAAGACCTGAAAATACGATATTGGAAATTGCACTGCTGTCGCGTTAGAAGTGCTTGATTTGTGTGGATGTCATTGCGAGCGAAGCCATGTACCGTATGGTACATGGCGAAGCGAAGCAATCCCCTTATAACCTGTCTTTGCAGGAGAGTGCTTCGTCGCTAAACGCTCCTCGCAATGACACCTCGACATGAGAAAAATGAATTCTTATATATCAATTAGTTAAGACCTCTAACGCGACAGCAGTGGGAAATTGGATATTAGAAATTAGAAAATGGCACACAAAAAAACTAAAGTTCTGATCACAGCTGGTCCTACTCGGGAACACCTCGATCCTGTTCGTTATCTATCCAATGAATCATCTGGGCAGATGGGTTTTGCGCTAGCAAAAGCTGCCCAAGAATTTGGATGCGACGTGACACTCATCGCTGGACCTGTGCAGATTTCAACGCCGCCAAAAGTAAAACGCATCGATGTTATCTCTGGCCGGCAGATGCATAAAAAAGTCATGGAGCACGCAAAGAAATCCGACCTCATCATCATGGCTGCAGCTGTTTCAGACTGGCGACCAAAAAAACAAAGCAAAGGAAAAATTAAGAAAGGATCAAAAGCACCATCGTTTTCTTTAGTAAATAATCCAGACATACTCGCAGAATTGTGTAAAAAGAAAAAAGCAGATCAGACTATAGTGGGATTTGCTTTAGAAACTTCAAACCTTGAAAAAAACGCCAAAACAAAACTTAAGAAAAAGGGCTGCAACTGGATTGTTGCCAACAACGCACGAGCGATTGGTGCAAAGCAAGGCCGCGCTCTTCTATTTAATTCACAAGGCAAGAAGATCTCTCTTCCCCTGCTTCCAAAAGAAGATCTCGCCGTCATCATTCTATCGCATGTGATGTGTTGACCGACCCCCCCTCCTGTGTTAGTATCTTATTGAAATTCAGAGGTTTTTATGTCTCCAGTGTTAAAATTAAAAGACCATGATGAAGAAAAAGAACGGGATTTTAATATAAGACATCAAATGACGCTCACAACGCAGGAGCGCTTTGAAGCAATGATCTCCTTTTCAATTCAACTCATTAAACTGGCAAAAAGACATGGATATCGGCAAACTCCTAAAATTATTAAACGCACATAATGTGAAGTACGTAATCATAGGTGCTGCAGCGTTTTCCGCGCATGGATGGTCACGAACAACGCGAGATATCGATATCTTTATCGAAGCCACATCTGAAAACGCAAAAAGAGTGGTAAAGGCGCTATCCGAGTTTGGATATGATATGACAGATGCCTCCATTGATGAGATTCTTAATAAGAAGATCCTCCTTCGACAGTATATTTTAGAAACCGACATACATCCCTTTGTCAAAGGAGCAAAATTTGCATCAGTCTGGAAGGAAAGAGTAAAAGACAAGCTTTATGATGTACCTACCTGCTTTGCCTCACTGAATCATCTCATACGAATGAAGCGTGCAGCTGGTCGACCCAAAGACAAAGAAGACCTAAAGCAACTTCTGCATATCCGTAAGATTCTAAGGGAAAAGAAAAAGCGGTAAGCTAGCCTAGAAATACGTTATAGCCATGATAATGGTGAGCGTGATTACGCTAATCACTGTGAACCATGAAACCACATTCCACAGCCGATTGTTTACAAACTCGCCCATTAGTTCGCGCTTGTTGATGAGCAGCACCATGAAGACCAGGATAAACGGCAGCACGATGCCATTTATCACTTGGGATAGTACCATCATTTTGAAGAGCGGAAAGTCTGGAATCAACACCATGCCCATGCCGATGAATATCGTGGCTGTGAAAAGCCCGTAGAACTGCGGCGCTTCGGAAAAGGTCTTGTTAACGCCGGCCTCAAAGCCCAACCCCTCGCAAACATAATAGGCGACCGCCAGCGGCAGCACACAGGCCGCAAAGATCGAGGCGTTGAATAGCCCAAAGGCAAAAAGCCATGAACAATATGGACCAGCGAGCGGTTTAAGAGCAAGCGCAGCATCCGCAGCACTCTCGATGCGTTGCCCTGTTGGATGGATGATCGAGGCACAAGCCACCATGATAAAGAAGATCACGATCCCAGCCATGATGCAGCCCACCATCGTGTCGTATCGTGAGTGCGGATACTGCTCAACTCCCACACCCTTTTCTACGATCGATGACTGCAGAAAAAATAGCTGCCACGGTGCGATGGTCGTGCCGATGATGCCGATGAGCATATAAAGATAAGGCCCGTCAAATTGAATCGTGGGAGTGACCATGCCCATGCCGACCTCACCCCAGTTCGGTTTACCCAGAAAGCCAGATATCACGTAGGAGATATAAAAGATGCACGCCACAAGAAAGACCTTCTCTACTATCTTGTAAGTGCCCTTCACTACCAAAAGCCACACAAAGAGTGCAGCAATTGGTACGCTTATGTATTTAGAGATGCCAAAGACCCCGAGGCTTGCGGCAATGCCGGAGAATTCTGACATAGTATTGCCGATGTTGGTGAGCAAAAGTGCTGTCATCGCATAGAACGTGATGCGCACGCCATAATGCTCACGGATGAGATCAGCAAGCCCCTTGCCTGTAACCGCACCCATGCGTGCACCCATCTCCTGCACCACGACTAGCGCAAACACAACCGGCACCACAGCCCAGAGAAATGCATAGCCAAAGTCTGCTCCGGCAACAGAATACGTAGCTATGCCGCCAGCATCGTTGTCCACGTTGGCGGTAATTATACCAGGGCCAAGCACTGCCAGGAATATGGCAATGTTTCGCCAAAACCCTTTAGGAAGCGGCCTTTTTATTTTCTGTGTGATTTCCATTTTAAAATTAAACCGGAGATTACTTCACCCGCCAATAAAACATCGGCGGGTTCGCAATGACAGACAACTGGTTACTGATCACTGACTATAGCCCACTGCGTTTTCCCCACGCTTCTTTTACTGCTAAATGTAACACATCGTCCACGGTGATTATTCCATCGAGCACACCTTTATCATCGACAACAGGAAGGGTGTAGAGGTTGTACTTGTCCATAAGATACGCCACGTCTTTTATTGAATCTTCCACATTAACAGAAGGCGGTTTTCTCTGCATCATATCGCCTATGCGTTCCTCCAAGGGCTCAAGCAAAAGTTTGCGGAACGACACAGAACCTACGAGCACGTTGCGTTCATCAACGACAAAGGCTTTAATGATCGTCTCCACCTTTTGTATTTCAACACAGCGTATATGATCTATGGCCTGACCCACTGTCATGCCTTCGCGAAGCGAAATAAACTCTGTGGTCATTATGCCGCCTGCAGAATCAGACTCGTGCTCCATAAGTTCTTGAAGCTCGCGAGCCTTTTTTGTAGAAAGCATAGCAAAAATGCGATCAGCATCGCGCTTGGAAAGTTCAGACATGAGGTCAGTCGCTTCATCAGCAGGCATGCGCTCGATAAGGCGCACAGCTGTTTGCGTATCTAACTCTTCTATGATGTCTTTCTGCCACTTAAGCTCAAGTTCTGTAATCGTGTCCACCTGGTCTTGCACATCAAGCGTTCTTATCATGGCAGCGCGTTGATAAGGATCTAACTCCATAAGCATCGATGAGATATCTGATGGGGGAATCTGCCGAAGCTGATCCATATCCACAGTAAGCTGTATGCGGCCTGTTGCCTCTTGAATGGAAAGCGGCTGTACATACTTCCATGATATCAAACCTTCATCGTTTAGATAGCGCGCATGCCTATTTACTATGCGCACTATTCTGTCTACAAAGCGCTCCCACCCCAGCCTGCGCACAAGGCCTCTGAAACCTATGTCCACGTGGGCAAGCCTAAGATCATCGTCAACTCTAAGAAAGTGCAAGTCATTGACGCGCACAAGTTTGCGATTGAACGTATCCACAACCTGTTGGTCCAAGATGCCGGTGCGAAGCGTTGTGGCATCAGGAGTTTTATATGATGAGACTAATTTAAGGGATTCAAGCGGGATCTTGAGCTGAAGCCGCTCACCTGTGACATGAACTTCTTTCCATGGAATGACATAATACTTTTTTTTGAATGTACCCTTGGCTATTACAAGAGTACTTACACGAGGATAGACTTCTTCGAGATGGGCTGAAAAGTCATGTGGGCGACCCACCCATCTGCCGTGGCGGTCCACGACGTCCCTTCGAACGATTTCGGTGAAAAAGGTAAACATAAGCTTCTACTTTGGCCTTCAGAAGTTTCCATTGTTGTGCGTCTTAGTACTTCACGTGACTGAAAAAGCAAGTAAAAACGGCTTAGGGCTCGTTCGCTTTGCTCACTTACAGCAAACAGCTTACGGCTAAAAACAGGAGCCGTTTGCTGTAAGCCGTAAGCGAATGAAATGAACGAGCCGTAAGCCAACTAAAGCACATCCATCACAACAGGAAGTTGCATATCAGGCCTATAAAGTCCAAGAGCAAGGCGCTCCTTCACAAGCTCCACCAGCTTCTCGGCCTGCTCCTCTGTAATGATATCGCGCCTTACCATGCCGCGCATGTTTCTGCGCAGATTCTTAGCATAACTCAAACGCGCAAGGCCTGCTGGATCTACTTTTAGGCAAGCCGCATTTATTGGATCCTTGAGAAAATCAAGCGCTGACTCCATAGCCAAATCCATATAGTGTTGCCGGTTTTCCTCACCTATGCCAAAAGTGGAACGAGCTGCATAGAGCCTCAGGCTTGCACGAAGTCCATGCATCTTTTGAAGCATGAGAATGGTATTAAAAATCCTCTTATTTGTGGAAAAGGAAAAAAGTGTCTTTCGAAGTACGCGCTCCAAAACTTTATCAAATTCTTCCACATCCAACTCAGTGATCGCGTCCAGGCAATCCCAAGCTTCATCGCGCACACCCAGATCAAAGCGCATCTCCCAATAGGTGTGTGTGAGAAGCCTTCTGCTCCAGCTGCGCACTATTTTTACAGGAATGTAGTAATTGTGAGCTACTATATCTGCCGCCAAATGCATGAGGTATCCATAAGCCGAAGCTTTTTGCCTATCGGTTTTGGCCTCGTTCAAAATAAGGTGACCTATACGCCAATTGTGGCAGTGGTGAAGGTAGCCTGCGTATTTTTTTCCAACTATTATATCAGGGCTTGCTGCCCCGTAGATAAAGGCCTCGGGAAATCGCTTTATCAGTTCTGCAATAAAAGGCGCGATTATTGTAACATGCTCGATAGCATTGAGCGCTACTTCCACATGCATGCCTGGTCCCCAGGCAAGGGCCTCAGAGGGCATAAGCAAAATAATGAAAAACCCCATTACAGCATAGACAAGCAGCATATTGGTTATTATAGTCTCAGCCGGATTGGCAGTAAATACAGATATGCAAGCAACGCCCTGCACCAGACGGTGCAGGGCAACGCGAGAAACGTATAGACAAGCAAATGACTGATCGCAAAGACAAGATAGCAGAAGCTGCATCTGATGTGCGTAACTTCCTCAAATACTCTGCAGTGCTGGGAGTAAAAGAAGTACGCAAAAAAGCGCGCACAAAGAGTAAAGACAAAGCAGGCGCTCTTGATAAACTTCGAACTGAGATCGGCGACTGTACCCTCTGCAAACTCTGCAAAGCAAGAAAAAATATCGTATTCGGTGTGGGTAATCCTAAAGCAAAGCTCATGTTTATTGGCGAAGGCCCGGGCCGGGACGAAGATATCCAAGGCATTCCGTTTGTAGGTCTTGCTGGGCAACTTTTAACCAAAATCATCGAGGCAATGGGGTTTAAGCGTGATGATGTCTATATAGCTAACATCATAAAATGCAGGCCTCCTAATAATCGTAATCCAGAGCCAGATGAGGTAGCCACCTGCATACCATTTCTCAAAAAACAGGTGGAGATAATTAAGCCGTCTGTCATCGTGTGTTTGGGCAGCGTGGCTGCACAAAATCTTCTTGGCACCGCTGTAAATATCTCGAAGCTTCGTGGTAAGTTTACCGAGTGGCAAGGCATACCTGTAATGCCCACGTATCACCCTGCTTTTCTTTTGAGAAATGCCAACATGAAGAAACCAGTTTGGGAGGATATGAAGAAGGTGATGGAAAAACTAAAGAATGATGCCAGCAACCCTTCGACTCCCGAGCACTCAACGCTTTGAGTGCTCGGTCGCTCAGGGCAAGCGCAAGCAAAGCCAGCAATGTAATACAAAATCCCGATCTCAGAGATGAGGTCGGGTTTTTTGTTGACGCTTGGTGCCAGCCGTGCTACCCACGCCCATCTTAAAAAGCTCTTAAATAATAAGCATTTACAACGTTTTTAACATTTAAAACATTCGAATTGAGGGGTCGGGTTTTTGACCCCTCATCCTGAGCGAAGCCCTGCACCGGACAGTGCAGGGCGGAGTCGAAGGATCTCTGAGGATCAGGGGGGAAGATGAATCCAAAACCAGGCACAGGAGCTTCAGCAGAGCCAGCAACAGATCTCACAAAAGAATCCAATGTGGGCAAAACAGGTACCAAAGTGGTGAGAGGAGATACGCGGCCTGCATTTCTCAACAAGTGCCAACCCAAGATGACCTATTCAGGGCATCCCATCCGTGAGATCCCATGGACCCTTCCATATTGGACCGATTCCCTATGCCCTGAGTGCGGCAAGGTGATCCGCGCCCGCAAATTTGTGGAAGATCGCCAAGTTTTCATGGAAAAAGAGTGCGACGAACACGGATACTTTCGCGAGATCATATCGCGCGACGTGGATTTTTACATGCAGATGTTCACCTATCGTTTTGGTGACAACCGTGGTTTCACCAACCCGCTCAAACAAGCTGATATGGATAAAAATTGTCCTGAGAACTGCGGCATATGTAACATGCACCACTCGCACACATGCATGTCCAACATCGATCTCACAAATCGGTGCGACATGGTCTGCCCTGTGTGTTTTGCAAACGCAAACGCCATGGGATATGTCACAGAACCTTCAGTGGATCAGGTTCGCAAGATGCTCAAGACTCTGCGCGACCGCAAGCCCGTGCCATGCAAGGTCATCCAGTTTTCAGGCGGTGAGCCCACCATTCACCCAAACTTTGTCGAGATCCTAGCCATGGCAAAAGAAATGGGGTTTACCCAAATTCAGATCGCCACAAACGGAAAGAACATATCTGATCTCGACTTTGCTAGGCGCTGCAAAGAAGCGGGGCTTAACTCTCTCTATATGCAGTTCGATGGCGTGACAAAGGATGTATATAGAAAAACGCGCGGTGAAGATGTACTTGAAACCAAACTTCAGACCATAGAAGTGTGCCGCAAGGTAGGGCTGCGCATCGTTCTAGTACCTACCATCGTTCGTGGAGTAAATGATCATCAGGTCGGAGCAATAGTTCGCTTTGCATGTGATAACTCAGATGTGATCACAGGCGTAAGTTTTCAGCCCGTGTGCTTTACCGGCCGCATCTCTGAAAAGGACCGCCTAAAACAGCGTTATACTATTACTGATCTCGCGCTCGATATTGAGGAACAAACAGGTAGCATGATGCCACGCGCAAACTGGTTTGGGCTTGGAGCAACCCAACCGCTCTCACGTCTTTCTGAGGCGATCTCAGGTAAGGCGGCCTTTTTTGTAAGCTGCCATCCAGATTGTGGCGGAGGCGGATATCTCTTTATAAACCCAGAGGATAAAAATGAGATAAAGGCTGCCACCGAATTTCTTAATCTCAAACAAACGCTCATCGACATTCAAACTCTATCTGAGAAGCTATCAGCCAGGCGCACAAAAAAGTGGTACAAGTTTCTTACAGCCATTGGTGTCGCACGCTCGGCAGATCTTATGGGCGGCGCCAGGGCGCTCAAGATCGTAAAGAAACACTTTGACGAGAAGAAAGCGCCTTCCGGCCTCACGTTTAGAAGGCTGCTCGGCGTTATGGACGGATATAAAAACACCGAGCGCGGAAGAAGGCCTGAAGCTGAAAAGACCTATAGCTATAACACGATCTTTGTTGCAGGCATGCACTTCCAAGACAAATACAACTATGATGTTGAAAGAGTGCGCCGCTGTGTGATTCATCAGTCTGCGCCCGACGGCAAAATGTACCCATTCTGCACATACAACTCCGGTCCATTTTATCGCGAAAGGGTTGAGGAGAAAGAGCAGACCACAAAGGTTAAGGATTACAAGGAAAGCGGCACACCGCATGCATCATCAAATCGCAACAAGCGCTTTCCGCTTGATCCTTCGCTTTCTAAAATTGAGATCAAGGACTACGGCGTCAAAGACAACAGGGCAACCAGCTATAACATTCCTGAAAATCACGGATGTTGCTCTACAGCTAAAGCATAAAAATACGAGAATTGTCATTGTGAGCCACTGAGTGGCGAAGCAATCCCAAGGAAATAAGGAGCTTGCTTCGTCGCTTAAGCTCCTCGCAATGACATCGATTCAAAACGCCTGTACTGACCATGTGCCCTGCTTTAGCATGAAGCGTTGCCAGCAGCCCCCAGGTCGATCGTCGGTATCCAGACCGATAGTCGCAGTGGGGGTACCATACTCGCTATAAGCTTTGCTCGTGCCAACCATCTTGCATTGACCATTTGAATCTTGGCCCTCGCTTGCCCAGAAATCCGAAAACAGTGTGTAATGATCTTGACCGATGATATTAAATTTCTGTGTGCACCATCCGTTTCGTCCGTCCATATCAAATCTGATCGCCTCAGTCCACTGGTTGACCGCAGCACAACGAACACCATGGTTTCCGCATTGGCCAAGATCAGCGCCCGGGCTGTCTCCCTCAAAGTCCACACAGAATACAAGATCCACATTACACTGTGACTGCAGCTCAAAGCGCTGCCAGCATCCACCCATCCTGCTATCGGTTTGAATCAGCATCGCAGGAGTCCACTCATCAAGCGGCACGCAGTGGATGCCGGTTGCTCCGCCGCATTGGCCTAAGTCTCCGTCACCGTAAAAATCGTAACAGAGATTTATCTGGGCAGGAGAACAATAGTCTTTGGGATTTGTGCCATTTATGAATTCAGCAAGATTGCTGTCTCCATCCTCATCAGAATCCAATGCAGCATCATTGGCGTTCAAAGGATTAAGCCCATACTGTATCTCCCATATGTCAGGCATGCCATCGCCATCGTCATCCGCATCCGCGTTGTTGCCTATGCCGTCGTTGTCGGTATCCACCGATTCCACAGGATCAAACGGGAAAGCATCGTTTACGTCAGGCACCCCATCGTTGTCGTCGTCAGGATCCAAAGCGTTTGGATTGCAATCGCCGTCATTGTCGGCAGGTTTGGAAGACGGATTCAGAGGATTGCTCCCCAAGGAATTCTCCACTGCATCCGAATAACAATCGTTGTCGTCGTCTGTGTCAGCGTTGTTTCCTATTTTATCGCCGTCGGTATCCATAGACTCGGATGGATTAAATGGAAATGCATCGCTTACATCCGGCACTCCATCGTTATCATCATCTGGATCCGTGCTGTCAGGTATGAAATCGCCGTCGTGATCAGAAGGTTTTGAATTCGGATCAAGGTGATTTGTGCCCTCGCTTATCTCCACTGCATCGCTGTAACCGTCATCATCATCGTCCGTATCCTGAACATCGCCTATGCCGTCTTTGTCTGTATCCACAGACTCCACAGGATCCTTTGGAAATGCATCCTGTTCATCCGGGACGCCATCGTTGTCATCGTCAGGGTCAAGATAATCAGGAATAAGATCGCCATCGTGATCGGCCGGCTTTGAGTTGGGATCCAAGGGATCGGAGCCCAATTGGATCTCCACGCTATCCGTATATAAGTCGCCATCGTCATCTAGATCCGCATTGTTACCCTGCCCGTCGTTGTCGGTATCCAGCTGCTCCGCAGCATCGAATGGAAAAGCATCCTGGTTATCCAGCGTGCCGTCATTGTCGTCATCGCCGTCCACGCCATCTGGTATAAAATCACCATCATTGTCAGGTGGTACTGAGAACTTGTTCAGAGGATCTGTTCCTGCATTGAGCTCAATTACATCTGTATAGCCATCGTTGTCATCATCATCGTCGGTATTATCGCCTTTGCCATCGTTATCTGTATCGATCCACTCGCCTGCATTCAGAGGAAATGCATCCTGCACATCTGGCACGCCATCGTCGTCATCATCGCTGTCGCAAGCATTGCCAAGACCGTCGCCATCCGTATCTTCCTGCGTTGGATTTGGCACCTCAGGACAGTTGTCGCTTGCGCCCACCACCGTGTCTGCATCAATATCGTCTATATGAACCGCTGGATCATTATCGCACGGATCTCCTCTTCCATCTCCGTCAGTATCTTTTTGATCGGGATTATATGTGTGCGGACAGTTGTCGTTTTCATCGAAATTTCCGTCGGAATCATAATCAAAGTAGCAACGCTCACCGTCGTATATTTGTTGAAGATCATATGGGGTTTGCTTACTGTTGCTGCCCGTCAAATCAATAGTCCATTCTCCGATATCGAAAACACAGGCATAGGTAGTGCTGTAATAAGGCACTATTCCCAAGAGGCTGCCAGGCTTGAATACCTCGAACTCCGATCTCCATTTTGTCGGTTCAGTGCCGTCTTCCCTGTCGGTGCGAAACTTCAGGGCGATAAAATAATGGCGATTAGGCACTAGATCATTAGGATTAAACCCCACCTCATATTCTTCGTCACAATCAGTGCCTGTTCCCATTTTCTCAACGACGTCGCACCAATCAAAAGACCATGCAGGCGGGCCGATCGTTAAGGCATGCCTCTGGCTAAACCAGGCATCGTCTTCTTCCAATCCTTTATTGTCATGATTTGGAAGAGAAGTCACATACTCCGTATATACGGACTGAAAATTGGTGCAGAAAATGAATAGGAAACAATTTTCTTCATCCCTGCCCCATGCCCCGTCCCAGCGATCGCTGAGAGGGCTGCCCTCCGTTTGGTTCCAGTCCTCAATCCTTCTAAATTCATACACTGCCCTATGATCGCCCGCAGCGAGCTTCGGATCTTTTTTGAAGTTATTGAGCTCCTGCTCCGTCCACTTAAATCCCTGATACATCCAAAAATAGCCGTCATACGAATCATAGCCATCCCACTTCTCCTCCACAGCATTAAGGACCGTAGGGCCATACCTGTGCGATGGCGCCCATAGGGGACCTCGTTCTGCAGCAGACGCTGTTGACGAATGAATTAGAAGTGTAGATGCCAATAACAATAAAATCTTTGAAAGTCGACGCAAGTGGCTCGGCATAATCTGCCTCCTGGTTTTATTGATGACTCAAATATCTTTCGGCTTGATCGGAGACGTCGTCCCATAGCGCATGCGTAACATTGCCCTCGTAAAGATCGGCAGGCCCGATGTCGGCTAGAAAGATTCGCGAATCATCAAACAGCCCTATCACATTGTCGCGATGCACCCCGCCAACAAAACTCCTGATGCCCGCTACGAGCTGATAATTTTCTATACTGTTTAGTTCCTTCTCCTTTGCAGCAAGGCCCTCCTCGAGCCTAGCAAGCTGTTCCTCATCAGCCATAGTCTCGTAATGAAGCTGCCCTCTGCCTGTTGTGGAATTGAACTTTATGACGCTCGGTATGATTTTATCTACATCCTTTACGATCTCGGCTTTTTCGAGATGCGTTGTTTTTATAGGACCGGCCGTCATCATGGCCTTTTTGACGGATGGATTGTAGTTAGAGATGAGTTCGTTGAACTGGGCAATCGTCAGCGGCTTGGCTAGGGTGATGACAGCCGGGTAATAAGGTTTCTCAGCGCTCGCATCCTCGGTGATGGAGAGTATCTTTGCAGCCTCAGCCCTTTTGAACTCGCGATATCGTATGAGTTCGTCACGCGAATTTATGTTGGGCACAACGCGTAGAACCTGTTCGCCATCAGGAGTGGTGTCATAAATCTTCTGCTCAAGCTGGCTTTGATTCAAACTTGGGTCATCTATTGACACCTGCCCTCCGCTGCACGAACAAAAGAGGGCCAAAAGGAACATTGATGCGAAGAATTTTGTCTTCATCGCACGCCTCCTTAATCTGGATATTATGGCTTAGTTCTCTATATATTGTTCCGAAACGTTTCGGACCTTATGCGCTACACTTGAAAGTGAAGAGCTATCCTATTGAAATATAAGCGAATGATTTCTAGCACCTTTTAGGGCTGGCAAACGATAAATAGGTGTGATCGCCTGTACATAGAGACTTATCTGAACTATATGAGGAACTATGCGCTTTGGATTGTTAACTAATATTCTAATTGCACTTATCTCGAATTTGGTTGTCCTTCATGCCGCAATTGCACATGCACAGCCGCTTAGAATCTGGGTCATGCAAAATGAGCCGGTCTTCATAAAGGGGCCCATAACAAACGCACAAATTCAAGAAGCCGTTAAAGCCTGGCGCGAGGACAAGGGAATCATCATTGAAAACAGCGTGACCAATCTCTCATTGCCAGCTGAAACCGAAAATCCTTTAGCCGGTTACATAGTAGGCCATAATCAAATATTGGAAGAGCTTGCCATCTTCAGACGTGCACAGGGAAGCCATGAACCAATAGCAATTGAATTCATTCGTTGGGAAGATGCATTCAATCGCATATCAAATGCTCTTACCTCAAATGACATATTGAGCGTTCCAGATATTGTGCAAATCGGATCCACGTGGGTTGCTTCGTTTGCCGACATGGGCACTCTAGTTGATCTGACCGACCAATTCATCGAGGAGGATTTTTTTCCACCATCCATCCAAAGCGCCAAGGTCTTTGGAACAGAACGACTGTTCGCTGTCCCGTGGTTTGTAGATGCAAGGCTGCTATATTATCACAAAGACATGATAAGCTCCGCTTCACAGGTTGCTAATTGGGAAGCTCTTTCATCAACATGCCAAACGTTTGCTAAATCTAAAGATAGGCGACTTCTCGGTATTCCGATCACAATTACGTGGAATCTTTTACACGATCTGGCCCCGTGGCTCTGCGCAAACGGAGGCGGAATACTTGAGCCCACGCAGTTTGGCGGCATTCATGCTCACAGAGTTATCCTGGACTCCCCTTCTTCGTTCCATGCCATAAAGTATCTTAAGAACTTGGCTGAATTTGGCTGCCTTGATTTTCCGCGCACAACGCAGGAGATGACTGACCAAAAATTCATCAATGGGGAGTATGCGGCTATCATCACTGGCCCTTGGATCATAAAACGGTTGGGAGACGATTGGCAAAAGAGCTACGGCGTAGCGCTTCCGCCTGCAGGGCCAGAGGGTAGTTTTCCGTTTGTAGGTGGTTCGCACCTGGCTATTTCAAAGGCGAGCATTGCGCACGGCAACTTCGAGCGCGCGGTAGCGCTCATCCGTCATTTTACATCACCAGACGCACAAAAGGCGTATGTCGAGTCCACGGGTTTTCTGCCGGCAAATCGGGCGGCTCTTCAAAACTTTTTCGACAAAGAAGGAACGGATATCTTCAAAAAAGCGCTCGAAAATGGGCGCTCATATCCCAGCATTCCCGAATGGGGAAGCGTTGTGGAGAACGAACTCATCCGAACCCACATCTGGCACATCTGGCGCGACATCTCGCAGGTGGTTTCGGATGAAACTCTTAGAGAGACCGCCCACAACGCAGCATCTGCTTTGAAAACAAAGCTCATATACTCGCTAGCTAAGCGCTACGCTCCAACAGGCGCCCTCGCCTTAGGAATAGCAGGGCTATTGGGGAGCGGTTCCATAATCTGGTGGAGAAGGCGCTTTAAGAAGACGCGCAAACAATTTGAACAAAAGTCGCTTGAGCTTAAGCGCATCCAGGCTGAACGCGCGCTGCTCGAAGGAAAAGCGCTTATCCTGGAGAGGCGCAGAGAGGAACAAACTGAAAAGCTTTCGCTGCTCAGTAAAGAACTCGCAAAACTAAAGGAGAAGGCCGATCGCTTAAGTGCCGAGGATGTCAAGCAAGTTGGTCCATTTTCTGTAAACAGCGCTGGCTCGCTTTATATCGATGCACATGAAGTTCACTTTGAAAACAATCGCCAAGCAAAAAGGCTTATCGAATATCTTGCCAGACAAGCATGTGTTGGAGTCACAGAGGTTCACTGCCTATGGGGCTATCCCCTGTTTGGGTGGGAGCTAAATAAAATTCAATCGCACCCAAAACGCCTCTTTGAAACAATGGCGTCAAAGATCAACGGGCGTCTCAAGGCCCTGGGATACCCAGCAATTATAATAAAGGCAGGGAAAAAAAGCTGCTCGTGGAAATTATGCTGGGACGTTGATACCATAAATAAGAACAGCGACATCCACCAGTCAATGTCTCTGGATGAAGCAGCCTCGCAGAGCATTGACGAAGGCTACACCGAGAGCGCATGTATACAGGTGATCACTGCCCTGGAGCTTGATCCGAAGAACATCGATGCCCTGATTAAGGTTCGCCACATGCTCTCCAAAGAGGGCTCGAAGCTCTCTGCCCATAAAGGCCGCATGGAATCTCTGCTTAAAATCAGCGAGCACATACTTGCGCAGCACATCGACTTGCTAAAAACAGGCATTGTAGAAATAGAGCAGATGATAAAAGAAAACAATCTTCCAGAAGGAATAGATGCTGAAGTTGCCGTAAACGAACTCAATGTAATGAAGATCTATGAAGAGTATATGAGCAAGCGTTTTCATAGCATCTACAGCAACGAAGCTCATAGCGAAAAGCCTTTGCTCCTTCAGGAAATTCAGAATCGCATTTGTTCCATTCAGAATGAAATAATCTCGATGAAATCCAACGGCGTCTCAGCAGATGGCGTGTGGGCGCAGGTTGTAGGCAGTAGGAGTTTTGAACGTCTCTTAGCCATCCCCCGTATCAAAACCATGGTCAACAATTTCTATAATCACAGCATTCAGTCGCGCGAAGATCCGCGCCTGGTTCAGCTGGCATTGATATCCATGCTCTCTTCGTCACAATCCTTAAAACATATCGGCGCAGCAAAGGATGAAGGAGATCTGTTAGGCATGATAAATCGCGAGCTGAAAAAAGAGCTTCTCTCTTTGGAAAATCAGATCGAGTCGATTTCGGTCATGTGATGGGTTTACTGAAGTGTCTCTGGTTTTTGCGGTTCAAGCTCTGGATGTGCAGCCTCTTCAGCTACTTCTTCTGGCACCTTCTCTTCTTCTTTGACCGGCGATTTATAGCATCGAATTCTATTGCGACCTAATTCTTTTGCCTTGTATAGTGCAATATCTGCATGATCGAGGAGATCATCCATCTGTTCAACATCATCGGGATATGAAGCGATCCCTGCAGATATTGTTATGGAGCGCGTGTCCTTCCTGTCCTCGGTCATAAAGCGGTGGCCCTCGACCAAAAGCCTTACCTTCTCTGCCACAGCAATGGCACCCCTCTTATCCGTATCAGGAAGGAGAAGCACAAACTCTTCGCCACCAAAGCGGGCCACGGTATCCACCTCGCGCAAGTTCTTGCGCAAGAGGCCACCGATCTGCTTTAAGACCTGATCCCCTTGCACATGTCCAAACGCATCGTTGTATGGCTTGAAGTAATCCACATCGACCATGATGAGCGACAGATCCCTGTGAAAGCGCAATGCCCTCTTCCACTCCATCTGAAGCATGTTTTGAAAGTGGCGGCGGTTGTTGATGCCGGTAAGCTCATCTTTTACTGAAAGCTCGCGCATGCGCGTGTAGAGCCTAGCATTGGCAATGGCCAAAACAACCTGACCCGCTATGAGCGAGAGCATCTTGACATCTTGGTAGGTAAAACTTCCTACGCCGCGGCGTCCAAAGTTCATGACACCTAGCACCTCTTCCTTGTAGACCAAAGGTATGGAGAGAAACGATGAAGCTTCTGGAGGTCGTTCACCCTTATAGTTTAGAAAACGTGTCTCGCGACTTGTGTCCTTTATGTAGATCTTCTTACCTGTCTCCGCAGCCAAGCCCGTAATGCCCTCGCCCTTTCTGAATACCATGTGCGATATGGCATCCGAGTTTACAAACCCAAACGCTGCCTTAACGTGTAGCTCATCGGTCCTCTGGTCCAAGATGAAAAGCGCAAACTCGTATATGCGGAGGTATTTTTTGTGCGTCTCTGCTATCGTGGCATAGAGATTATCAAGATCGATGCTGGAGTTTACTTCTTGCCCAATTTCATAGATGAGCGAAAGATCCTTGACCAGTTGTTCGAGCGTTCGATTTGTGCGCTCGATGATTGCACTTTTTTCCTCTAGGTTTTGGCGCAGCCGCTCATGCTCTTGAAGCATGATTCCGTCATGTTCGCTCTGTATGTTGTCTGCTGAAAGATCCGTAAGTTTTGTTAGCATCCTGTTAAACGATCGCGACAGATCACCTAATTCATCTTCTGCTAAAATCGGCGCACGAATCAAAAAATCTCCGCTCTCCGCACGCGACATAGCTCGGCGCAGAGAAAATAGAGGTTTTTCAAGAAAGTGGTGGGTTGCTAAGGTAGCAGCAGATGCGACGAATATGATTCTGAATGCAGTGAATATATGCGCAGCGCTTATGCCAAAGAAATTAGCAGAAAAATCCAAAATGCCATAGGTCTTAAGACTCACGTCCGCACACCAGGTCAAAAGATATGCAGCCCCTGTAAGCAGCACTACCTTTATAGGAACGGAAAGGGCAAAGCCCTTTTTTCTGGCAATACTATGTTGCAAAATACCCCCTCTTACAGGCAGTCTATCTACCTCAATTACCTTATCGGCGCTTTGCAAAATTTGTTGCTAAGCTTTTTTCGCCAAAATCCCTTTCTATATCAATGTGTTATTCTATTGACGCAAAGGAACCAAATAGCACATATTAGGTATCATTATGAAAAAAGCCCTTTTTACAGCAGTTTTTGCAATCATAATCGCCATATCATTACAAGCAAGCGCTCTGCCACCTCCTGAAGTGCGGGTCTTGGTAACTAGCGATAAAAGCGTTTTGATCGATGGATATTCTGAAAAAATCAATGTGCTTCCTCAAGGAAAACGGCCTGATGAAAGTTTTGCTTCCAAAGGAACAGTCAGGATTTCTGCAGGAAATACTGGTCTCATAATGAACAGCATACCTGTGGGTACTACTGCGATGATTACCAATACTTCAAGACGCTACAGGATTGGAGATAGATCCTTTCGTGGAAGCATAGAAGCCATATGGAAATCTAGCGATAACATTCTAATCGTCAATCACCTTCCCATCGAAGACTACTTGGTAGGACTCATCGGAAGTGAAGTCTATCCGACATGGCCTATGGACGCCTTGAAGGCGCAAGCAATCGCAGCAAGGACATATGCATTGCATCATGCTGATGCAAAAAAACAAGCCGCAGCAAGAGGGGACTATGATGTCACCGCAACTGTTCTCTCTCAAGTCTATGAAGGCACGCATAAGGAAGACTTTAGAGCATACGCCGCATGCAAGGAGACCGAGGGCATGGCGCTTTTGCGAAACGGCAGCATCTTTCCTGCATACTATCACAGCTGCTGCGGCGGTATTACCGAGCACGCTAAAAACGTATGGCCTGGCGAGGATGGCCCTCCACAGATCGTAGATAAATACTGCAAGGACTCACCGAAGATGATCTGGAACTGGCAAATTGCAACCTCACGCTTTGTAGAAGAGCTTAAAAAACAAGGAATACAAATTGGAAATGTGCTGGCCATCTCCACTGAGCTGGAATCTGACTCGCCTCGCGCAAAGATGCTGCTCATGGTTGATGAGGAGGGTATGAAAAAAATTAAGGCAACAGAGCTTCGCCGCATCTTTGGTTTTTCAAATATAAAGAGCACGTGGTTTGATGTTGATATAAAAGGATCGCACATTGTATTTACGGGCCGCGGTTATGGCCACGGCGCGGGCATGTGCCAGTGGGGAGCCAAAGGCATGGCAGATGAAGGTTTTACCTACGAACAGATTCTCAAGTTCTATTATCCGGATGCGGAACTTACGAGGGTGTATTAAGAATAGGAGATAGGAAACATGAAAAATAATTTATGCTGGTTCGCTTTCCTGCTGTTCAGCATCATCCTACTTTCATCATGCGGCGGGGGCGGCAGCTCTGGCGGAGGCGTGCCTGCAGACGCGGTAAGTGTAAACGACCTTGACGGCACGACGAGCGTGGCACGCAATGCAGTCTTTGCCTACACTTTTTCAGAGGCAGTTACTGCTGCAACAGTTACAGCTTCGACATTCTTTATTGTAGAGGGAGCACCCCAAGGCCAGCCTGGCAATGGACAAAATGCTTCATCATCTGCCAAGGCCGCCTATGATGCGCAGACCTGTGATGCTCAATACGCGCTAGCAGGCACTGTGGATTGTCCAACATCCACTGCCTGCACGCTTACACCCACATCCGAGCTCAAATACAACATGCAGTACAGCGTTTGCTTGTTAGACACCATAGAGCTCTCCTCGGGCACGGCCTTTGATGGAGCCGCGGCGGCATTCATGACGGTAGGCAGTGAAAACGCTTTTCAGAATCCCGCACCAGAGGAACTTACGTTTGCTGCGTTTTCAAACAACACTGCCAGCGCGGGTTTTGCCACAACAGGCAACGCTTATCTCATCCAGGGGCTTGGCAATGGTACGTTCTATGATTTGAACGCAACACAATTTGACCTCTATTATACTGCGCCGGCTAACACGATAGACCTCTTGCAAACGTTTTCGACCGAGGTGCTAAGCGACAACGCCTATATCATCGGCGGACTTAAGAACGACGGCAATCTGTGCGAAGTTCCTAGCGGTGGTTTTTACAACTGTGCCACTACGGATACGTGGGTCTATGACCCAGCCCAAAACACCCTGACCCAAGGCACACCCATAAACAATGCTAGGGATGTTGCTGCATCAGGAGTTGTGGATGGGAGAATCTATCTCATCGGCGGATGGAACCCCAATGCCAATGATACAAACCTCTCCTCGGTTGAGGTCTTTGACGGTACATCATGGAGCGAGGTGAACTATGAAGGCCGGTTCATCCCAACGCGCAGTTCCGCTTATGCAGTTGTGGGCAAGAAGGTATATGTGATCGCCGGGTGCGCTGAGTTTCAGGGTTGTCAGCAGACGCTCGTGCAGATCTTTGATACCGAGACAAATACCTTTTCGCGCGGGGCAGACATGTCGCTCCCAGGTCGGCATTTCTCTGGTCAGCACGCGGTTGCAAGGCAAGGCCGCTACATCTATGTCTATGGCGGTGCAACCGACATGAGCGCGACCAAGTTCAAGGACATCGCCGTGTATGATGTGGAGGCCAACGAGTGGCAGACGCTTACAAATACCATGACTGTGGAACGCAAGAGCGTAGGCTCAGCGATGTTAGGAGATAAACTCTACGTTGCAGGTGGAGGAGAAAATACCACAGAGGTCGGAACCTTTACTGCAGCACAGTAGATACACACGAATCCTACACCCAACGGTCACGGAGCAAATATATTTATTGATTTTGAGGTTATACGACGCTATAGGGCATGCATGATCCCTAGAGCTTTTATACCACCCGCTCTACCTGTTGTGCCCATCACATTCGCTGCAACACCTAATATGTTTGTGCATGGGCGCAATGCACAAGATCCTCTAATTTATCAAAACACAACGACTCCAAGCAGTATACGCTACGGTCGACCCTTGATCTCTATGCTTTTATTTCTCGGCGCACTTGCTGCATCCACCCCAGGATGCAAAAGATCTGATAAGCGCGAAGTTTCTTCAACTTCACAAAGTTCACATACAACCGCAAGCGCGTCATCAACGAAAGACCTCGCGTTGCCTGATGTCCTGAAATTTTGCAGCAAAAAGAAGATTAATTTCTCCGAGGTCGAAGCGCTCGCCTCTCATATAAAGGCCAGTACCCCTCAAGAAAGAACGTACGCCCTCGCCATAGTTAGTACCATCTTTTCTTATAAGCAATATGGAGATAGGGCATTTGTGGATACGATCTTAGCAAAAATCAAAGATGGAGGGCTGACAGTAGAGGATGTTAGAGGGCAAAAGCTTGAGGGTTTTGAGTTTGCAGAGAGCTTTCTCGCTTATGATTATGAAAAAAATTGCATCAATATTAATACTAAACTCGATATCAATTCCATAGCTACAAGGACGTCGATCATCCACGAACTCGATCACTTTTATCGGGATGTTCAGGCAAAGCCCCTCTCCTTAATTGAATTAGAGTCGTCTGCCTTCATCAGGGCTGGTGAGCTTTTAATAGCTGAATCAGGGCTTACTAGCAGTAAATATAATGTCAAAGACCTTGAAGCGGTAATTGCCAAGGAATTTGCGGATGATAAAAAGGGACAACCAGCTGACTACGGACTTAGGGTTGCCTATGCGCAATGGGGTAAAGACCAGCAGGCTGATAAGTTGCTTGAAGAACTTAAGGACTCATTAGTTTATTATTATTACCTTTGGAAACGCATGTCTGATGCAATTCCAGCTCCCTACGATAAGGCACAAAGAGCTGTAGTGCTTGCATATCAGGGGAATGGCATTGAAGCATTACTTCTGAAGGCCGATGAAAAGAGAAGTCGATCCTTTCGTGATCTGCAAAATTATCTGATTACAAGCATTGCTAAAGAAAGATTGGACGCCAATACGATTGAAACAAAAGTTCAGCGTGCCTTGACAGATTGGATCTATCACATCTGTGTAGTAAAGTTTACCAAACAACTTTTGGATGCGCTTAACTCAGGGGGACGTGCTATTAATTTGCAAGTTACGATTTCTGAAGACGACCCTCCTATGCACGCGATGATGAAGGCATTTGTAAAGCTTCACCCGTCCGTCCATATCTACAGGGAGTATGATGGAGTCTGATTGAGCAAGCACACATTTCGGCACATTTCTTGCTGTATCCTACCTACATCATGCTCAGTCATTAAATCTTGAACACTTACGCTTATGCACTGATCAAATTCTGTACACCCTGCTGCGAAATGATGCACTTTGATCAAGAAGCGCTAAATATGTTTTTTTTAATACTCGTTGCGCAAAGATCTGATTTATCCTAGCAAGGAGGGGCTCATGGACATCACGAAAATAGAGATAAACGAGCAGTTTGCAAAGGCGCTTGAGATCATTGAACAAGGCTCAAAGCACTTATTTGTCACTGGCAAAGCTGGCACCGGCAAATCAACGCTCCTTCAATATTTTCGCGAAACAACTAAAAGGCAAATCGTTGTGCTAGCTCCCACGGGAGTTGCTGCAGTCAACATAGGCGGGCAGACCATACACTCCTTTTTTGGCTTTAAGCCAGATATCACCATTGAAAAGGCACAGCGAAACGCCAGAAAAATAGCCAAGTTAAAAAAAGCTGAAATCTATTGCAAGCTAGAGACGCTCGTGATCGACGAGATATCAATGGTGCGCGCTGATCTTTTCGACTGCGTCGATGCCTTCATGCGAATCGTGCGCGGCAGCAAGCGTGTTCCTTTTGGAGGAGCCAATCTTGTAATGATAGGCGATCTGTACCAATTGCCTCCGGTAGTCACATCTCACGAAAACCGCATATTCCAGGAGCACTATAAAAGTCCCTTTTTCTTTGACTCGCATGTATACTCCGGCATGGATACGCAGATATTGGAGCTAGAAAAAATATATAGGCAAAGCGACAAGCGTTTTATCGAAATTCTCAATGCGATCAGAAACAATACTGTTCAAGTAGCAGACATCGAAGCACTGAACAAACATTACGATGCAAATCCAAAGCCCGAACATGGTTCTATCTACCTCACCTCACTCAATAAGAATGCAGCAGAGTTAAATGATAAAAAACTTTCCGAACTCAAAGGACGAACACACCATTTTAACGCAGAGGTCTTTGGGCAGTTCGACGAAAAATCATTTCCTGCAAACCCAAGGCTTAGGCTCAAAGTAGGGGCCCAGGTCATGTTGCTCAACAACGACTCGCGCGGCAGATGGATAAACGGCACTATAGGCGAAGTCGTAGGAATGAACGACGAGTTCGTAGATGTGAAGCTAGCAGATGGCACAACAGAAGAGGTTGAATTTCATACATGGGAGATGTTCCGTTTTGAGCTCGATGCAAAGAAAAAGACCATAGTATCGCAACCAGTGGGTTCATTCATGCAGTTGCCGCTCATGCTCGCATGGGCGATAACCATCCACAAGAGCCAGGGAAAAACCTTTGATCGCGCTGTCATAGATTTCGACCGTGTATTCGCATGCGGCCAAGCCTATGTAGCCCTTAGCCGTTTGCGCTCGCTTGAAGGCCTTGTGATCAAAAACAAGCTAAAGAAAAACCATGTGCGTGTGGATTGGCGCGTTGTAAAATTCCTGACTGGGCATCATTATGATCTCTCTGAAAAACGCATGCCTCTAGATCGTAAGATAGAGGTAATAGAGCAAGCCATTGAGAACAGATCGCATCTGGCAATAACCTACCTTAAGTCAAATGACGTGATGTCCAAAAGGGTTATTATGCCATTAGAGGTAGGTGAGATGGAGTATTCCGGCAAACCATTTATCGGTGTACTAGGCACGTGCAAACTTCGTAGCCAAGAAAGAGTGTTCAGGGTGGATAGGATTTTGGAGATGGCTGTGGTTGAGGGTTAGGGCATTGACGGGCACGTTAACAGACACCAGCCATGTACCTGGAATTTTGAACTTAGTGCTCGCCCTTGCTGGCCAGAATATAAGCTCCGCTTCTTTTACTCCTTTTTTCCCAGATGACTGCATATCACTTTCAACAGCGGAGGAATCAGAGCGAGCTGAATGATAATACCAGGAAGAGCGATGATGAAGAGTTTGTAGAGCTGATGACTAAAACCCACGCGTCCCAAAATTAGCGTTGCCATAACAAGCGATACCAGCCTGCCCGCTAACAGCGAAACGATGAGCGAAACGATTGCAGACTTATGCAACGTGTGCAGAACAAATCCAGCTACGACTCCGTAGGTTGTGACCTCGACTGTCATGTAAAAAACCGAAGCAACGGGTGGCACCCCTGAAATTGCGAAACTGAGAACAGGGCTTATGAGCCCAACTATAAGTCCGCCGCGCATGCCCATCACCATGCCAGCTGTCATCACTGCAAAATGGATGGGCAAAAACACTTTGCCTGCAACGCCAAACTCATGGCAGAGACACGGTAGAGCAATTCCCAACGCTGAAAAAATGGTCAAAAATAAAAACCACTTGGCAAGATTCAGTTGGTAATCAGCGGTAAGTGTGAACAAGGATTTTATGTTTCCCAATGCCTGCATGAGACCCCCTTCATCATGTCCTTAGGCATATGTCATATCTAATATCGTTTTTTCATCGCGTGTCCAGTGAAAGGTATTAGAGGGAGTGGGATTGTCGCTTTGCTCTGACGATTAAGGCTATTTGTTTCCCCGCATAAGCGGGGAAACTTTATTATAGCTTTTGTACGTTTCCCTCCGCGCTGTCGCGCTACGGGATGACCTCGGCCACCCATTCGACTCGCTTTGCTCGCTCATGGGTCCCCGCCCTCAGCCGCGAACCAGCCCCCCAACGACCTTTGGGGGGCGGTTCTCACCCAAATCCTCGCCAAAGAAAATGGTCCCGATTTTGGGACCATTTTCTTTGGCGGAGGGAGTGGGATTCGAACCCACGGTACCTTGCGGTACACACGCTCTCCAGGCGTGCACCTTCGGCCGCTCGGTCATCCCTCCAACGTCTGCGTAATGATCAGCGACGATCAGGCGTCGGCGCTGATCATTACGCAGACGTTGCCCGCCATAGCTTTAGCAAAGGCGGGCGTAAACTGTCAGACTACAACTTAGGCAAATCTCGCCCGCCATAGCTCCGAATGAAGCAACAGCGGGCGAGATTTAGAAAACCAATCTATTTCAGGCACCTGTAGGATTTCCGAAGAGTTCTCCTACTTCCCCATCACATGATAGGTTCTGCCTTTGACAGTATCCACGACAACCATCTGATATGTGCCATCCCCTGCCCGGCCGGTTTTGATATTGAACCGCTCGTTGAAAAAATAGAACATGGAAGCTAAAAACAATATTATTAAAAGTACTTTTCTCATATTTTCTCCTCCAAGTTGATATATTTCATATATATAAACCTATAATTATTAATTTCCAATAGTTAATTTTGGCGGAGAGGAGGGATTCGCGAAGCGCCTCGCCGAAGTTTTAGCGTAGGCGGGTTGCGCAGGCGGGCGAACCCTATAGAACCCGTTTACTAAGAAATGCCCTCCCAGAGCCGGTTTTTAGATATCTTTCAAATTGTTCGGCCCTTTGTCTATTTTCAAATGCAAAAAAAGCAATGAGGTTTAAAGGTCTTCTTTTAACTGTTGCTTCGACCTTTCCTTGTTCGTGTTCCTTAATTTGTCGTTCGATGTCATTCGTCAGGCCTACATATAACCTATTATCAGATGAACTTTTCAAAATATAAACGTAATGCATGTTCATTTGGCCCGCCTTCGCCCCTCGACAAACTCGGGACTTTGGCGAGGCCACCCTCTCCGTAAGTCCACAAAATGGACTTACGGAGAGGGTGGGATTCGAACCCACGGACCTCCGTTAGAAGATCAACGGTTTTCGAGACCGCCCCGATCGACCACTCTGGCACCTCTCCAACGTCTGCGTAATGATCAGCGACGATCAGACATCGGCGCTGATCATTACGCAGACGTTGCCCGCCATAGCTCCGTAAGGAGCGACGGCGGGCCCCATGCGAGATCGGGAAATACACCACAGAGCCCAAACCAGCGCAACTACAAATGATATTTTTCACGCAACTTTCTCCACCTTGTGGCGATAAGTGGACGACCCATTTGTTTTGGGCTGGAAATGAAGTGCGAGTAAGGCTATGGGAGCCCGAATATGTCGAATATCGTTCATCAACAGGTAGAACAATCAGATCCATTTTATACAGTGCGATGTTTGCTCGGCTTTCCTGAAGTCCGATCCTGGGCCCATGAAGTCGCTAATGCCACAACCTCGTCCAATGCATATCAGCGCGTTGAACCCAAAGACCTACACAAAGCTATTGATGACCCCCGAGCCTTTTCTCTTGATTTGTCTGGTACCCTGAGAAGGGAGTTCATGCACAGATGGAGGGCTTTTGATGAAAATTGGCTTCACCTGCCCCAAGAACTCTCAACAATCTTACCGAACAAAATTATAGATGGGTTATCCAGTATACATCCGCAGCCAGGCAGGGCACTCGGGTCCATGTTAGTCCGTCCTAGTGTTTCTCCACCACTCGCCTTTAATGCTGTTGCCAATTTTGCCTATGGTCTCATGGCACTGCTCGATCCTGCAAAGGCGCTTGAGGTTATGAGAAATGTTGCTGGCTATGAAAGGTTTGCCGGCTCAGCATTGCTCGACGCTGGTTTCAGACTTCGCGTTGGAGAAGATGCTGAATTATATAAAAAGATATTTAAGCCCCTCATACGCCGTGGACTTATGAGAGAAGCCCATAAGCCAGAAGTGTCTGATGAAAAATCCGTGTATTCATCCAACCTCGCCAATTTGATCGATCGTAAAGAGGATATCCTTTTAGAATTCGGCGGAGGGCAGGTTCCTTTTGGCATATGGCATGATGACGAGTTTGACACCGATAGGACGTATATATCAATCGATCCAGATCCCAAACCTCTGCAAAACCGTTTTGGCCGCGCAGGAGAGCTTCCAAGACATTTCGCAAGCTGCTATGTTGGCAGAGCTGAAGATGTAATCCCCTTTGCTGCGCTATTGCCCTTTGCTGACGAGGTTACGATGGTGGCGCCGCCTGCAGAGGATTTTATTAACATGCTTCTATCCGGGCTTTTGGTTGTACGGCCTGGAAAATTTGTCCATGTGTTTCTGAATGCTGCTAGCAACACCAACCTGGACTGGCTTAGAAAAGCAAGCTTTTCAATGATGGACGAAACATTACCTTCAGACGATATAACCTTGCCTGAAAGCAATCATTTGCACAAATATAAGGCTGTGCGGCATCTAATCATCGCCATGCACTATTTTGGCATCCCGCCGCCCATCCACAAAGCTCGTAGATACAACGCAGAGCTTGAAATAGCACCGATACCAAGCATTGGAATCGCAAATGATTGCCCAACGAATCCAATGAATTTTACATTGCTTTCAGCTGCCACCTTGTTGCCTGGGACTTTGAATAAGTCCTTCACAGCCTAAGTTGCCTGAAAAAATCGCTCAATACCTGTCCGCACTCTTTTCTCAGAACTCCGGACACCACTTCTATATTGTGGTTCATCCTTGGATCGTTAGACACATCATATAATGATCCCATGGCTCCAGCCTTTGGATCAGCGCATCCATATACAACTCTGGGAATGCGCGCCTGAAGCATGGCGCCTGCACACATGAGGCACGGCTCGCAAGTGACATAGATGGTTATCTCATCAAGCCGCCATGTCTTTCTATTTTTGGCAAGTTCGTGGATAAGCAATATCTCTGCGTGGCCGATAGGATTTTGCGTTGATTCGCGCACGTTGTGCGCGCGGCCGACGATTGCATCGCCAAAAACTGCAACTGCGCCAATGGGCACCTCATTCTTATCAGCGGCTTTCCCCGCTTCGATTAGCGCCTGGCGCATCCACATCTCATGTGCATTTGCTCTATTCACAGGTATAACTCCAAATGCGTGTCAAGTGGAAACTAGCAACATAATTGCTTTTGCTGCAATCAATTTTTTTCAAATAAATGTTGCATTTCATTTCCGTTTTCCTCATTATCCGCCGCCATGCTACTACAATATCTATCACTTACAGACCTCAACGTTGCCGACGATAGCTTTCGCATCACTTTCTCGCCAGAGCTTGGCGGGCTTAAGCGCTCTATTCGCGCAGTCGGCATAATTCAGCCCATTAACGTGCGGCACTCCGCAGACAACACCTACCAGATTGTCACGGGATATAAGCGCGTGCTCGTCATGCAAGACCTGGGCAGGCAGTCGGTGCCAGCATTAGTGCATGAGCCACATGATTTATCGCCCACTCAGGCATTCATGTGGAACTTGCACGACAATGCAGCCACAAGAGAGCTCAACATAATCGAAAAGAGCATGGCTCTTGCTAAACTCAATCAGTTTTACTCTGTATCAGAAGAAGATTTAGTCAAGCAGTACCTGCCCATACTTAGCATGGATCCAAGCTACAAGCTGCTCCATCAGCTGCTGTCGCTCTCGCAACTTACAGAGCCTCTTAAAAATTACGTGGTCGGAAGCGACCTTGCTCTCTCATCTGCCAGCCGCATTGCAGAATTTTCGCCTTCTACCCAGCAAGAGCTTTTGCCGGTGCTCACAAGAATTCGTCCCTCTACTGGTAAGCTCAATGAACTTCTTACCCTCATACGCGAAATCGCAGCACGCGATGGGCTCACTGTAGAAGAGGTGCTCTCTAGGTATCAGCTCATGCAAGTTGTGGCAGATCAAAACACATCTGCTACCGACAAGGTTAAGGCATTAAGGCAAGCGCTCAAGGGGTTAAAATTGCCTCAACTCACCGAGCGTCAGCGCCAGCTGGCTTCGCTCATTGAATCTTTAGAGCTGCCTGATTCTGCGCGCGTCGTCACTGATCCATATTTCGAAAGCGAAAAGATCAAGCTCGAATGCCAGTTCTCGCATCCTGAAGAGCTCGATGATCTGATCACCAAGATTCAGACTGCCTTCAAAAAACAGCAGTGGCATCAGATCTTTGACTGGTATCAAGCATAATGTCCATAGTCTCAAGCCTCTCTAAAAATCGTACTATGCGCCCCAAAAAGGCTTTGCTTCCGTTTAAGCCAGACTATGTGTATGTGGATCGTGAGGTAGCAGATCATCCCACAACGCTTCGCATCTTAAATCGTCTATCCGATGTAGAAGTCGATATCGTCGATGATGTAAAACGATTGAAAAGGCCACACGATCTTGCAGACGCCAAGCGCCAGATGATTCTCACCGCTCATATGGGTCAAGCGTTTAAGCCATGTCAGGGCATGAGCGAGGGCCACCTGTGTTGCGGCTATAAGGTGCTCGACCTGGTCTCCGGATGCCCCATGGAATGCAGCTATTGCATCTTGCAAGACTACTTATCCAACAATCCTGTTACCACGGTTTTTGTTAACCTCGATGCGATCCTTGCACAGGTAACTGCTTTCTTAAATTCACATAAAGATCGCTTTTTCCGCATCGGCACTGGCGAGCTAGCTGACTCTCTAGCTTTGGATCCCATCATCGATTATGCGAGCGTGCTCATTCCATACTTTGCCTCAAAGCGTAACGCCATCTTAGAGCTGAAGACAAAAACATCATTTGTCGATCATCTGCTGCATCTAAAGCATCACAACAGAACTGTGATCGCATGGTCCCTTAACACTCCTTCCATAATCGAGTCAGAAGAACGGGGCACAGCCACTCTCGATGAAAGATTTGAGGCAGCGCAGAAAGCTGCTCAAGCAGGCTTTGGCGTAGCATTTCACTTTGACCCATTGATTCTTTCAGGGTCGCTGCCGCAGGATGTGGCGCAATACAGCACGGTCATAGACCGCATGCTTGATGAGGTTCCGGTAAACTCCATCGCGTGGGTGAGTTTAGGACTTTTGCGCTATCCGCCGTCCCTTCCCGGGCATGCAGCAAAGAACTTTCCCCAAAGCCGCATCTTTGCAGGCGAGCTAGTACCGGTTGGCTCTAAAGTGCGCTACCCAAGATTTATACGAGAGGAGTTCTACAAACCCCTGTGGGAAAAGCTGTGCAATAAACTGCCACAGCGCAAAGTGTATCTGTGTATGGAAACACCATCTGTGTGGAAAAAGTTAGATTCTAACGTTACGCAGAGTTCATGCATAGAAAAGCGTCTGTGCAATATGGAATCTATTTAGCCTCTTCTTGTTCCTCTGGTTTTTCTTCCTTAGCCTTCTCATCTTCTTTCTTTTCATCTTGCTGCTTTTCAGATTTCGTCTCTTCAGGTTTCATCTCTTCGGCTTCTTTCTGTTCGGGTGGGGTTTCTTCGGGCAGCTGTTCTTCTATCGTCGGCCTGGGCGCTGGTTGTACATAATCGGTTACAGCTGTTTGGGTACCTGGTTCTTCTTGGGAAATAGGAAGCGATTCGACTTCGCTTGTTTCAAAATAGGCGGTTACGATTTGATTGCCGGATTTTTGGTAGGCTATGCCCATCGGTGATTTGACGGCGAGTTTAAAGCTATGAAGGCCAAAATTTGCAGCTATTCGATATATAGCGCCAAGCCCTGTACTAGCAACATACATGTTGCCTGAATCATCCGAAGCAATGCCCTCAAGCGTACGCAGCAAAATCGCAGGAAAGGTCTGCTGTTTGCCGGCTCTGTCAAAAGCGATGACCTTGCCGGAACTCCATCCGGCGACAGCAAATACCTGTCTACCAGAAAACCAAGTAATGCCATGTGGCTGGCCCAACAGCTCACCTGACATGAAGGTTGTAACCTCATGCTGTCTTGATACATCGACTTTGTAGATCGAATTCCCTGGCCCGTCAGCTATGTAAAGCGATCCATCAGGTCCTACTATTACGTCATAGAAATGCTGAATAGGAAGGTTTCCGAAGTTCACGTCAAAGAGAAACTTGCCTGAATTTAGGTCAAAGACATGCAGCTTATCTATGTCGGCAACATACAGCTTGTCCTCGAGCACGGCAATGCCTTTGGGAGCATCGAGATTAACCTTATCTGACGCGGCATCAATAAACCTAAGATTATCGACAGTGCCATCGCCCTTTAGGCGTGAGATAAAGCCATTGTCATCGCGCACAGTTGGAGCTCCGTTTACATTGGACACGTAGATGAAGTTGGTTTTCGAATCCACTGTCACGCCAAATGGATTTGAAAAACCCGTGGCCTTGAAGGCAAGACACTCGGCTGCTGAAAAAGCCAAAGCAACCAACACGAAAAATATAGTGATGTTTTTCATGAAAATAAGGCTAGCGGTTTGCTAGCTGCGTGTCAACGAGTGGGTTGTGTCATCCCACCACTGTGAGAGGAGGCAGGAACAAGAATGGAGCGGGAGGAAACTGCATAGGTTGAACACATTGCATTCCAGAAATTATGCTCATAACATGGCGCGAGGTGAGAATTGGAGGCGAAGAGGGTGCTAACTCGCTCAAACGCTCTACTAGTTCCGTTCTGAAGGGCTGACCCAAAGCATTCCAGCGCTCACCCCAAGCTTCATGAAACTGCTCTTTCATCGATCTCTCAAACCCTTCGTTGACAGGACCGCTGGGCCAACAACGCTCGGACACACGATACATGCCGCCGATGGTTGCAGGTGCGCCAATCGACTTTGGTAGCTCTGGAGGAGCCAGATCTTCATAGTAAAAGAAGGCGAATTCTCCCTTTTGTGGAGATGTCTTAGACTTAAGATCTTCCACTCGCGCTGCCAATTTCTCAATGATCCGTGAGTAGGTTCGTAAGTCCTGGCCTGTCCTAGGAGTAATGGCAGTAGTTGCGACCGCAGTGGCAGTAAGCGTATTCATATAGGGCTCGCTGTCCTCGGGCTGGCTCAATGAAGGAAAGATCGCCTTACCCTTCTGCCAGAGCGGCCAGCGTTCAACTTTTGTGCTTCTTCCATTTCCGTTAGTCAGCTCTACTTTGCCATAATCTTGAAACGGCTTGTCTTCATAGGCTCTCGATATCCGCTCCTGCACCATCCTGACAAAAGTGCTGATATCCACATTGTTGCCATGGAAGTCCTTAATCGGAACAGCAGCGATCACGAGATCCCCTGCAACCTGCGCCATCAAAGGCTTATCTATCGAAAGGTCCTGAGCTACCGAGAAGACATGATCGAATACACTCCAAAAGCTTGTATCAAACTCATCTACCGAATATCTTGAGGAGAATGCCTTAAAGGAGTCGAGCTCGAAGAGCGTCAGGTGAAGCTCGTTCTCAGGATGCAATGCAGCTCTTTCGATAAAGTAAGAATCCAAAAAACCTGTACCCTTGCTGAGCTTTACCTCTTGGATCAACTTGTCAAACGCAGGATTCCTTGGGTTTAAGCGCGCAATGCGCCCAACGTCTAGCGCTAGTGAAAAGCCATCTGCAGCTCTGTGTAGTTTATCGAGTGCAACCATCTTTTGCTCATCGTTTAATGCGTCGCTGGCTGTCTCAAGAGCCCTCATCAGGATCTGCAGCGCACCTCCATCATTGTCGTCTTTACGCACGGGGCGATCCAGGTGCCCAAAATCATGGGCAAGGCGCGGGTGAGCAGCTATCATCCTATCCTCTGATGAAACATTTTCCTCTGCAAATCGAGATCTGAAAACAGTTGGTGGTACGTACCCCAAGCCTAGTGAAAACTGTTTCTGAAATATATCGTAACCCTCATGACTCGGTTCAATCGGCAGATCAGCAGCATCATATACAGCTAGCCCTGCCTCCAATCCGATCGATGCTGGATCCTTTTCTGCAAGCATGTTTCCTACTGCTAGAAGCCTAAGTGAATCCGCGATGCGCTCAATCACACGTCTCTGAAGTACAAGGATTGCCTCTGCATCACTCGACGCCAGGGTCTCTTCGATCCCGAGACCTTGGCCTGTTATGGTCATGAACATACCAACAGCGCTGGGAGTGAAATGGTTAACAAGTGATGCGCTATAGTCATAGCGCTCGCACGTCTTATCTTGTCTTAAACGATATATTATCTCTCGTTCAAAACGCCCCAAGCTGCACGACATCTCGTGTTGGCTCACATTTATTGCGAGAAAGGACGACCCTTCAGGATTTAGCGTGATGTGCCTTTTACCAAACTCATCCTGCAGCCACTCCAAGACTGTATACTTAAATGCAGTGCCAAGATTACCGCTGGGGTCGATCTTGTTGGCATCGGTCATGTTGATGTTGAGTCGAAATATCGACCCTTTGCCATCTCTGAAAACGAGGTTCTGGATGCGTTCAAGGCCTAAAATGGATAGGCTTCCATTATCGAGATAAGGTGACTTTAGATCCTGAACGATTTCCTCGAGCGCAGGGCCTAAGAACCTAAGTTTATTTTGGAGCTTCTTCGTAAGATCGCTCACCTCAAGTCCTTTTAGAAATTCAAGAGTATTCTCCACATAGATCATGGCACCGGATAGCCAGGTGCGAAGTGAGTGATCGATATCGAGGAACCTCTGCCACCCTTGTTTCTTAATCTTCCAGGAGTAAAGCTCCCTTGCCATATTGGGATCAGCTGGCACAAACATGTCAGACGCAACTTCGACTGCTCCGGCCGGTCGGCTCGATTCACACGGAAACTCGTTGTGATTCGAAGCTTCCGACGACCTTCCCGATGGCAGGGTTGGCGGAACTTGGCTGGATGGTGGAGCCTCGCTGATTGGCGGAGCGCTAGAGGGCATATCGGACGGCGGGTCCCTTGGGACCACGCTGGACGATGTAGCTGCCGGCGGATTGCTTGATGGTAAACCCATATCGTCTGTCACTCCTTGACAGTTATTAGGCGTTATCGTCTATACTGTGAAGTTTGTTGCGCGGAAAATGCGATAAAAATGAATATCTCTATGTCTTGACAATCGGCTCAAATCGCGGATTGTATCCCTAAAAATGAAGGCGCGTATATGAATGATTCAAAGGCAAAAGTAAAGATATTCTTCATATCTTGGCAACAGCGAGCTAGGCTTCCAGAACTTATAGAAAGGGCCTCTGCCGTCAATTCCATACTGAAAAACGACTTTGTTGCAGTAAAAATGCACTTTGGAGAAAGAGGCAACGACGGCTATATCCAGCCAGAATATGTGCGCCCGATCCTCAAGATGATCCGAAAAGCAAAGGCCAAGCCCTTTCTCACAGATACAAACACGATATATACCGGACCTAGAAATAACGCCGTGGGGCATCTCACAGTTGCTGCTGAACACGGGTTTACACATTCAAAGCTTCAGACCCCTATAATCATATCCGATGGCCTGAGGGGAGACGAGTTCGAGCTTGTGGAAGTGAATGGCGATCATTTTCAAAATGTAAAAATCGCTAATGGCATTGCCCAGTCCGATTTCCTCATGGTGCTCTCCCACTTCAAAGGACATCTGCTATCTGGTTTTGGAGGTGCGCTAAAAAACCTGGGCATGGGCTGCGGAGCGCGCGTCGGAAAGTTTGAGATGCACTCCTCGGTTGCGCCCACTTTTAATGCAAAGCTTTGCATAAGGTGTGGGGCATGCATTGATGCGTGCGCGCAAAAAGCCATTTCTCTAACCGACGATGGAATAGTGCTCGATGTTACAAAGTGTGCAGGCTGTGGCGAATGCGTGATCAGCTGCGATCATGGGGCGCTTTCCATCACTTGGAACGAGGGGGCAGCCGGCGTGCAAGAGCGGTATGTGGAGTACGCGGCCGGCGCAGTAAAGGGAAAGCGCGCTTTTTATTTAAATTTTGTAAATCACGTAACGGCAAACTGTGACTGTATGGGGATAAAGGAAAAACCCTTGGTGCCCGACATCGGCATTCTGGCATCGAGCGATCCTGTGGCAATTGACCAGGCAAGCCTGGATCTGGTTACAAAAGCTGGCGGGGATATCTTTGAGAAAGCTCATTCAGGCGTAGATTGCACAGTTCAGCTTGTGCATGCGGAGAAGATGGGGATTGGATGTAGGGAGTATGAGTTGATAGAAATCTAATATTCGAGAAAGGCGAGACCAGAATGTCATTGCGAGGAGCTTTAGCGACGAAGCAAACTCCTGCAAATCGTGTTTTTAAGGAGATTGCTTCGCTGCGCTCGCAATGACATACTTCAGTTATATTTATATATGAATTTACTAACAATAGACATCGGAAACACGAATATCACATGTGGTCTCTTTAAGGGCAAAACGCTCTTAAAGAAATGGCGCATTCCTAATGATCGTAGCCATAGCGCTAGTTCATTAGGCAAAAGGCTTAAACAAAGCATTGGTGTACGAAACACAAAGAATATCGAAGGTGCATGCATATGCAGCGTAGTTCCAAAACTTAATCATAGAATTCGTAATGCATGTTCAGATGCCCTCGGAATTAAACCGCTGTTTGTAAACTGGCGCATCATAGGAATGCCGATAAAAAAATATAACAAGAAGCAATTGGGTGTGGATCGAATTGTGGCGGCTTATGCAGCCTACGAGAAATATAGGAAGGCGCTGATCGTTATAGATGCGGGAAGCGCCATTACCATTGATCTTGTAACCAAACAGGGCGAATTCTCCGGAGGCGTGATCGTTCCTGGTTTAACTACATCTGCAAAAACGCTTGAGAGCATTTCAACAAAGCTCCCCTATGTAAAACCATCTGTCGTCAAACATACAAAAGGTAAAAGCACAAAAGAAGCTATCAGCGCAGGACTGTTTCACGGATATGCAGGACTCGTAGATCATCTTGTTAAGAAGATTTCAAGACAAGTTAGAACTCAACCTCTTGTGATAGCGACCGGCGGCGAAGCTGCTCTACTAAAACGCGCATGCACATCCATAGATCGAGTCCACGATGATCTCATTTTGGAAGGTTTGAGAGTTATGTGGGAACGCAATGCTATCACGCCCATTTAGGGAAGAGCTTCTTTAAGACCGGCAGAGTCACCTTACCCGCCTTTGTCTGTAAGCCCTTTGCAAGCATATGGTTTTCAACTAGCGCCTTCCCAACTCCCTTATTTGCCAGCTCAAGCACATATGGAAACGTTGCGGTGGTAAGCGCTTCTGTTGATGTGTGTGGTGTAAGCGCAGGCATGTTGGCAACCGCGTAATGTATAACACCGTGAGTTCTATATGTGGGATCATTATGCGTTGTTGGGCGTATGGTCTCGATGCACCCTCCCTGATCAATGGATACATCCACGATCGCTGATCCATGCTGCATGCCCTTAACCATTTTTTCTGTAACGATGTTAGGCGCGCGATCGCCTGTGACCAAAACCGCACCGATGAGCAGATCTGCCTTCTTAGTCCACTCTTCAACGCTTTCGGGCGTTGACTTTACCGCTTTAATCTTATCTCCGTAAGTTTTATTTATTTGAGAAAGCTTTTTATCGCTTATATCCAAGATCACAGTTTCAGCGCGCAATCCAACGGCCACATCTGCGGCATTGCAACCAACTATGCCGCCGCCGATCACGACAACGGTGCCAGGCCTGGTGCCGGTTACTCCGCCAAGCAAAAGCCCCTTGCCGCCGTGATCTTTGTGCAAAAGATATGTGCCTATCTGGGTGGCAATCCTTCCTGCAACCTCACTCATGGGAGTGAGAAGAGGTAAAGAATGATCGTCTGCTTCGACCGTTTCATAACCAATGCTTAGGATTTTTGATTCGCAAAGCGCATCCACGAGCTTTGGCACGCTTGCTAAGTGAAGGTAGGTGAAGATGGTTAGATCGGACCTGAAGTATTTGTATTCGTTCTCCAAAGGCTCTTTTACCTTAACGATCATCTCGGCGTTTTTCCATACGTTCTCTGCGCTTGGTTCGATCTTCGCTCCGCTGGCAATGTAATCCTCATCGATTATTCCAGAAAGTACGCCCGCATCCTTTTCTACATAAACAGTATGACCTGCCTTAATGAGTTTGTTTACACCTGCAGCTGTTATTGCTACGCGCGTCTCCTGCGTCTTTATCTCCCTTGGAACACCGATTATCATATCGTCTCCTTTATCTGATTTCGCCCTGAGCCCGCTGAATTGGCGTTTTAACGCCAATTTTTCAACCTCGTCAATCTGTTTCGTTCTGACGCGCTGTATCACAGCTCATGCTGCATGGCCCCTAATAAGTACGCAACTTGTTTGGCATATTGCCGATACAATAGGGCGAGAAACGCCAGCAACGCAAGCAACGCGAGAAACGTGCATTTAAAACATTTCTCGTTTGTCTCGCGTTGCTGGCTTCTTTACCAAGTAAAAAGCTATGCTGAATATAAAAATCACATTTATAACAATTGCTCTGCTCATGACTTGTTTGGTCTTTGGGTGTTCGGGGTCTGGAAAAGAAGGCCTAAGTCCCAATGTTACCGGATATCCTGACACACCTCTTACAATTCATGACGAAGCGGATCTGATAGGAGGGCCTGTAGCTCAGGGGCGCATCGGCGATGTGCTTATCAAAAACGATCGCATACGCGTGATCATCCAGAAGCCTGCAAAGAATCCTACGGTAAATTCATTTGGCGGCAACATCATCGATGCAGATCTTGTGCGGCCACAAGGACAGGCGGGAGAGGATAACTTCGGGTCGATTTTTCCGCTAGTCAATGTGGAATGGACAGTCAACTACCAAAACTATGAAGTCCTCTCCGACAGTTCTGATGGCGGCGCCAAGATACTCCGAGCATACGGGGTCATCGATGTCTACGATTATCTGGATCTGGATTTCATCGGTGAGGTCGCAGAGGGAATTGCCGGCCAGTCGATAACCTTTTCCAATCGTTTTGATGATCGTCGAAACCCGTTTGAGATCTATGATGATCTTAAAGGCATGGATCGTGAGGTAGTCACTGACTATACGCTCGAGCCGGATAAGAATTATGTACGCATAGATACGACGTTTAAAAATAATGGCGACGATGAGGTGAGCATGCCCGTCGGCCAGTTTATAAACGGTTCAGGCCAGGTCTCCATGCTTATACCAGGGCTCGGTTTTAGTCCGGATCTGATGACAGAGGTGGGAGGGGGCTCGCCAGCCGTCATCTACGCAGGCTTTGATGACGTCGATGTTTCATATGGGTACTTCTATAAATCTTCGCAGTTTAAAGATCCTGACGGTGAGATCTACAAGACTACATCAGTCTCATACTCGGGTTTGACCGGTCTTCTTTTTGGCGAGGAATTTCTCAAGATCGCGCCTCTTGGCAAAGGAGGCACGCCGGAAATCCACTTCTCCATTCCTCCAAAAAGTTCGCGAACCATTACCGGCTATTTTGTCGTGGGCAATGGCTCAGCCGGCTCAGTTTTCGACGCAGGGCTTGCAGCCATCGGAGCTAAAACAAGGCCTATAACCGGCAGCGTAGTCGATGCTGGAGGATCTCCGGTTGAGGGAGCTTTGGTGGCAGTCATGTCAAAAAGCAATACGCTCATCACCTATCGCACAGATTCATCAGGCGCATTTTCTGGAAACCTTCCTACAGGCGGCAATGCAGAATCAGCACGTTTTGGAAACGGAAAATACAAAGTGCTCGTGGAGATGCCGGGTTTTCACAAGAACGGCACAGTGGAAGCCGGCGAGTGCGATCCCTCAGAGATAGATCTCATGACAAAGGAATCTGCACAGGTCACATGCACATTGGGTGAAACCGGAACCGTTAATCTCGCAGGCCCTGTTATCGATTCTGAAACGCAAAGCGCAATCACAACTCGTCTTACCATAGTAGGAACCGATCCCAGCCCGAATAAGGTAGGAAGCGCAGGCAGGTTTCGTTCCACTTATCACTGGGAGTTCCCCTTCGGCATCGTTGACGTAAAGTACATCACAGCCAAAGGCACCATAGACCTCACCGGTTCCACAAGCTTCAATATAGAGCCGGGCACGTACCTCTTTATGATAAGCCATGGGCCTGAGTATTCGACCTACCAGGAAGTGCTCGATGTTCCTGCCGGAGAGTCGGTAAGCTTGGGAAGCATTGCCCTAAAAAGGGCGGTGCCCACTCCAGGATACGTCAATGCCGATTTTCACATTCATTCCATCACAAGCCCGGACTCAAACTTTTCCCAAGAATTGCGCGTTCTCTCTGTGGCAGCGGAAGGCCTGGACGTGCTGCAGTCCTCAGATCATGATTACATAACAGATTACGCCCCGGCGCTGTCTTCGCTGGTTTCGCAGGGACTCATCCCGGCAGGAAGCATGCAGACATCGGCAGGCGATGAGGTAACGCCCAACCATTACGGTCACCTCCATGCTTTTCCCCTTCTGCCGGATCCCTTGGACCCTGCTGGAGGAGCAGTGGACTGGAGCAACTCCTCTCTCGATGTGGTAGGGCCTGATCCGGATTATTGCCCCACGCTGGATGAACTGATCGATACGCTGCGAGATGATCCCGGCGAAGAGGTCATCCAGATCAACCATATAATGGATAATCCCACAGGCCTTCTCATAGCGACCGGCTGGGTTACCTCGCCATTCTATCTCAATGATTTCGGAGTGCCGCCTCTGTCGAGCTATGCCGATCCTGTAGAACGCAGGATGCCGCCCAGAAGTTCGGGCACTTCCTTTCCCCTTCCGTTTGGAACCTCTGCGCTCATGAGCACTAAATTCAATGCCCTGGAGCTGACCATCGGCCTGCACCTGCATGATAATGACATGCTGTACAGATCTGCGCTTCCCACATGGTTCAACCTGTTGAATCTCGGCTTCATCATCACAGCGACTGCTGATTCGGACAGCCATCGCGGCATCGCAAATCCCGTAGGGCTGCCCCGAAACTTCATAGCGAACTCAGTAGATCCCAGAGACGGCATGGGACAAAGCCATGATGCGATTGATCTTGAAGAATATGCAGCCAACATAAATGCAGGTCGGCTCACCATATCAGCCGGCCCCTATATCTCGATAAGTGCGAAAGACGAGGCCGGTACTACAGCCAAAGTGGGCGACGTGCTGACAGGCAGGAAAGCTTCGTTCACCGTAAATGTTTCTGCTCCATCATGGGCATGGTTCGACACTGTCTATGTGTATGCCAACACAGAGCCCATACCTGTGGACGATGTTACGGATATGCCCATGCAGGGCACGGCCGCAGATCCTGCTACTTTTTATGAGCCTTATCACATGCCCAGATACACATATCAGCCCTCCAAAACCTTCAAGCTATCTGACGGCACTCTTGCTGACTGGAAGGAAGAAGACGGGGTTATCACTGCAAGCGTATCATTCGATATGGAAGTGGATGAGGATACATGGGTGGTGGTGATGGCGCGCGGCACGCGCTCAACCGAAGGATACAGATCCCTATTCCCGATCGTCACCAACGTGCTTGCGGATCCAACTGATACACCTGAGACATTTGATCCTGCAGATCTCGCCTCGTTTCATACAGACTCAAAGGTCGGCGCCTCAGCCTGGGCCCTGACAAATCCCATATTCATCGACGTAAACGGCGACGGGTTTACTGCAAAGTATGTGAAATCAGGAATCTCCCCCTTGGCACAATAAACTTACATATGTATTTTTTCTGCGGGAAGGGCCGCTTTTGAGCTAGCGCCTTCCCTCAGGCTATTCATCGCGAAAATGCCGCTGGTTTCATTACTATTATATATCTCTGTATGAACGATTTGGCGTCTTCCGCTGTCAGCCGCCAAATCGTAAAACCAGTCGTCATTTTCGCAACTCATACGCCTTCGGTCAAAACGTCGATGCTCAAAAGCGGCCCTTCCCTCCGAAAATTCGCACATGCCTAAATTCATTGCGTAGGACACCATGGCTATACAAAAGAGCTTGGCCGACAGTTGCACATATTATTTTGATATTCTTGCAATGGGAGTCAGAGATGTGTATTCGTCTTTACTGAAATATGATTCAATCTTCCAAAATAAGTGAATCTGAATTTCAACTTCTTCTTCAGAGCGGAGAGGGCCAGCGTCTTGAATTCAAGGAAAAGGTAGCGCCGTCACTGGCAAAAGAGTCATGTACCCCCGGCAGAGCCGGGGGCTTGAAAAACCGTGAACCGCTCAAAGCGGTTAAAACCTACCGAAACATATTCAGCTGATCGAGCCGTTGGTCTTCCTTTTCCTGATTCCTTATGTATTCGCGTACTGCGTTC
>JBDRBN010000018.1:0-3549 GCA_043822785.1 Pseudomonadota bacterium | reverse complement strand
CTTTCACCATCGCAACACCCATGGCCTGCGCCTCTTTTACAATACCGTACATCTCCTTAAGCTTATCCGGCGCCCTGCCCCTGCAAAACGTGCGCGTGGCATCGCCAAAATAAAAAGTTTTGTTCGAGTGGGGATATATGTCGATTATGATCGATGTGTGCGGCATGAGCGGCCCCGAGCCCCTCTCATGAGGATCTATGGCATGCTTACCGCACGCGACTATGGTTTGAGAAACACTAAAACCACGCTCTAAAAGAAATACTTCTATCATGGTCCTCAGCATCTCTGATGTAAGAGTATTTCCTCTGTATATAAGGCGCCTGCCCTTGATACGACTAGCCTTGAGCACATCGTGCGCCATGCCCATGGCTGCATATACAGCACGCTGGGATGCCTCGATATATCGCACTTCCTCTTTTGTCTTTAAGAGCCTTTCTTCATAAAAGGGATTAGGTCCTGACTTGATTGAGTAACCCTTTTTTCTAAGCACATCCACGAGCGCAAACGAAGTTTCTTTGGGCACCACAAGTTTTTTTACCCTTTTTTCCTTTAGCGCTTCGTGAATCACATCAGCTAGAGTCGGCTTTTTTGTGTGCTTTTGTGCGCGCTCAATATATGGATTTATCGAAAGCACATGGTCGATAATCGACTCTGTCTTTGCGCGATCGATCTCAAGATCTGTCATCAGGGCATATTTTTCGCCACGCAATTTAAAATAAATAAAAGCATCAGGGGCGCGAAATCTCGTAGAATAATAAAGATCGGCGTTTTTCTCAGATATATCATATATTAATTGTGCAACCGTCATGCCAAACTCCTTTCTTTACACTATGGATCAGATGCGCTAGCATTTTATCAAATAGTCGCTCGACTGTTCTGTTGATCTTTCCAATACATTAACACAGCTTACTAAACGCAATCAAATATTACGCATGTATTTGCCATATAAAAAAATAACGGCCTTAATAGCCACATCAATTGCCACAACCCTTTTCATGTGGTCCTGTGCCCCATATCAGGCGCACAAGGGCGTAATGCAATTCAAGCAGCGCGGCAAAGCCTCATGGTATGGGCCTGGGTTTGCCGGCCGCAAGACCGCCAATGGCGAGCGTTTTGACCCTGGCGCGCTCACAGCTGCCCACCGCAAGCTGCCCTTTAATACAACTGTAAAAGTCACAAACGTGGATAACGGCAAATCAGTTGTAGTGCGCATAAACGACCGCGGCCCATATGCCGGCCGCAGGGTGATAGACCTGTCCAAGGCTGCAGCAACGAAGATAGGTCTCATGCAGACGGGCGTAGGCACGGTAGAAATAGAAACAGTTGTACCTGAGCAAGGCATAAAGCTTGCTGCCCGCGGACCTGTAAGAAAGAACGGCGTGGAGCACCTCATCTCCCTTGATCATGCCAATGATGAGCCCTTGCCATCTGAAACCATCGAGACTGAAGATCTGCCTGATGAGCCAACTACAGCTGAAGAAACAGAGGCAAGAGCAGAACCAAAGGTAAAGGCGATAGCAGAAGGAAGCGCCATCGAAGATAGATTTATTGTCTCATCAACAAAGCCCGCAAAAGCACAGGCCACGGCCGCAGAAAGCGATACAACACCCGCCCCAGAGACTTATTCGGTTGACGAAGATGATTTCTAATCCATTTCTCGCTGTATTGCCCACTATAATTGACTTCCCCACATCCATAGATTAGAGATTAAAGTCTGTCATTGCGAGGGAGGAACGACCGAAGTGACCTGAAAGGTCATCCCGAGCGCATGCGAGGGACCCCATGAAAACCATGGGGATCGCCACACTCATTTCATTCGTTCGCGATGGCAAACAGCAAAGGAGGTTTGGCATGCTACCAGGGTTCAGAAACGAGCCTTTCACCAATTTCACAGACGTTGAGAACAAAAAGGCCATGGAGGATGCGCTGGCAAAGGTTGCTGGTGAATTTGGCCGCGAATACCCCATGGTTATTGGCGGCAAGGAGATAACTTCCAAACACAAAATCAATTCCTATAATCCTGCAAAAAAAGACCAAGTTGTTGGCATAGCGCACAAGGGATCCAAGGAAGACGCCCAGACCGCTCTGGATTCAGCCTGGAAGGCTTTTGATACATGGAAGAGCACTCCTGCAGAAAAGAGGGCCCAGTATATCGTGGACCTCGCTGCCAAGATGAGAAAACGCAAGCACGAGCTGTCTGCCTGGATGATATATGAAGTAGGCAAATCATGGCCTGAGGCAGATGGGGATGTGGCCGAAGCAATAGATTTTTGCGAATTCTACGCGCGCGAGGCAATAAGATACGGCGAAGTTCGCAACTTGCTGCCCTGGCCTGGCGAGACAAATCAGCTTGAGTACATTCCATTAGGCGCTGGCGCTGTAATCCCACCATGGAACTTTCCTTCGGCAATACTTGTGGGCATGACCGCAGGCCCGGTCGTGGCAGGAAACACCGTGGTTCTAAAGCCTGCCAGCGACTCGCCCATCATCGCAGCTAAGATTATGGAACTGGTAAGAGAAGTAGGAATACCTGATGGTGTCATAAACTTCATTCCAGGCAGCGGCTCTGAAGTAGGCCAAACGCTTATCGAAAATCCAAATACACGCTTTATAAATTTCACAGGTTCCCGCGACGTAGGTCTGCATATAGTAGAAGAGGCTGCCAAACACAAAAAGGGCCAGAGATGGATCAAACGAGTTGCTGCTGAAATGGGAGGAAAGGATGCAGCAATAGTTGACACCGAAGCAGACATCGATGCTGCAGCCCAGGACGTAGCCATCTCTGCGTTTGGCTTTCAGGGCCAAAAGTGCTCGGCATGCTCCAGGGCGATCGTGGATGAAAAGATATATGATGAATTTCTCCAAAAGCTCATAGATCGCACCAAGAAAATAAAGGTGGGCACAACCGTTGATCCATCCAATTACATGGGGCCGGTCATAAACAAAAACGCCTTCCACAAAATAAACGACTATATAAAGATAGGCTCCAAAGAAGGAAGTATTGTTTGTGGCGGAGAATCCTCTGACAAGGATGGTTACTTCATCCAGCCTACCATCATTGCAGATGTAGCCCCAACAGCTCGCATAACACAGGAAGAGATCTTCGGTCCGGTACTGGCAGTTATCAAGGCAAAGAACTTTGATGATGCCATACAAATATTTAATGGAACCGAATATGGACTCACAGGCGGCGTGTTCACGCAAAATCCTGATAAAACCGCTCGTGCGCGCAAAGAGTGCTATGTGGGCAACTTCTATGTGAATCGCAAGATCACAGGAGCGCTTGTGGGAGTACAGCCATTCGGCGGCTACAACATGTCCGGCACTTGCGCAAAGGCCGGCGGAAGCGATTACCTGCTCCTGTTCATGCAGGCAAAGAGCATCTGTGAGAAAATGATATAAACTGTTTCCCTCCCCTTTGTGAGACTGTGTCGCAATAGGGGAGGGTTCAAAGTTCTTTGACAAAAAAATATGAGAGGGCAGTGGAAAGCAATGCTTCAATATATTAATGATATGCTATAGTTTTTTTCCGAAAGGAGCAAGGTTATG
>JBDRBN010000017.1:0-9816 GCA_043822785.1 Pseudomonadota bacterium | reverse complement strand
AGGTGTCATTGCGAGGAGCGTTTAGCGACGAAGCAATCTCCCGCAAACACAGGTTATAAGGGGATTGCTTCGCTTTGCTCGCAATGACATCCATGAAAAACAAGCAGTTCTAACGCGACAGCAGTGCTAATTTCCAATATCACATTTTCTAGAATGCCTTTGAAAGATGAAATTAGAGATTAGAAATTGGATTCTGAGGTTTCATTATGGAGTACACATGAACAAGGTTAAAAGGGCGCTTATTAGTGTTTCTGACAAGACTGGACTTGTGGAATTTGCAAAATCCCTGCACGATCGCGGCGTAGAAATACTGTCCACAGGCGGCACGGCAAAGGCGCTGCGCGATGCTGGCATTCCTGTGATCGATGTGTCCGAATACACAGGTTCGCCTGAAATACTCAATGGCAGGCTTAAAACTCTGCATCCTAAAATTCACGGTGGCCTTCTTGGTAAGAGGAACGATCCAAAGCATCTTGAGCAGATGAAGCAAAATGATATCAGCCCAATCGATCTTGTTGTAGTAAATCTTTATCCATTTGAAGAGACCATCGCCAAGCAAGGGTGCACGTTTGAAGATGCCATCGAGAATATAGACATCGGCGGCCCCACCATGATTCGAGCTGCAGCAAAGAATTATGAGGATGTGGCATCAGTGATCGATCCTATAGATTATGATGTGATTATAGGGGAGATGGATGCAAACGATGGCGCGCTAACTTCTGGAACAAAATTCAGGCTAGCAAAAAAGGTTTTTGCAGCTACGGCGCAATATGACTGTGCGATTGCATCATATCTTAGCAAAAGAAGTGATGGCGGACATGAGCTGGATATGCCCGAAATCTTTGGCGAAACTTACGAGTTGGTTCAGAAGCTTCGCTATGGCGAGAACCCTCATCAAAAAGCAGCGTTTTATCGGGAGGTTAAGAGCTTATCTGAACCCTCGCTTGTAGGTGCCAGGCAACTGCAGGGCAGGGAACTATCATACAATAATATAATGGATGCAGATGCAGTGCTTGATATGGTCAAGGAGTTTGCGGGTAATGATTTTGCAGCTGTTATCGTAAAGCACGCAAATCCATGCGGCGCTGCGATTTCTGATAAATCCTTGGCTGATGCGTTTGCAAAGGCACTGGAGTGCGATCCGGTGTCTGCTTTTGGCGGAATCATCGGGCTAACTCAAACAGTGGATGAAGAAGCAGCATTGCTTATCAAGGAGACGTTCTTTGAGGTCATAGCTGCTCCATCGTTTGATGCAAAAGCATGCGAAATACTTAAGGCAAAGAAGAACCTAAGGCTTCTAGAAGTCCCAGGGCTTGGTGAAACGCCTTCTACTGAAGGATGGAACATGCGCAAGGTAATGGGCGGTCTTTTAGTTCAAGAGCGCGATACGAGCAGCGAATCTGTGCGCGATGCAAAAATTGTTACCAAGCGCGCGCCTACAGGAGAGGAATGGGCCAGCCTCGACTTTGCCTGGCGCATTTGCAAGCACGTAAAATCAAATGCCATTGTTTATGCTAAAGAAGGTCGCACGATAGGCATCGGCGCGGGCCAGATGAGCCGTGTGGATTCTGCAAAGATCGCAGTGATGAAGGCTAGATCCAGTCTTAAGGGTTCGGTAGTTGCATCAGACGCGTTTTTCCCGTTTCGAGATGGTGTGGATGCAGCAGCTGAGGCAGGCGCTACTGCCGTGGTTCAGCCAGGCGGCTCAAAACGCGATGATGAAGTGATTGCAGCAGCAGATGAGCACAACATGGCCATGGTGTTCACCGGCATCCGCCATTTCAAACACTGATTTTGTCCAAACCAAACCCCTCGTTGCTACGTCTGCTCTCAAATTAGACAATCAGCTGGCAGCATTGGTTTTTGTTCTAGCGCCTCCAGCGGCTCCCCTTTCGCGGTCTCGCTGGCTGCGGACCCTCCCCACTCAAACTGCGTGTCAGCAACAAAGACTTAGGCCTTCGCCCGAATAGTTTGCTCGGCCTAAGCCTTTGTTTTGACTTACGCAGTTCTGCTGGCGTTTCCACATCCAGCTCGCCGCGATGGGGGCCCTGCCGCTTCCCGGCGATGAACAAAAACCAACACTCCCAGCTGATCTGTTGAAACGATAGATCTTTTTCGAGACGCTCTAATGTCGTGAGTAAAAACCAAAGATAATCAGACCTGTTTATGCATTTATTTCGGAGGGGAGGGTTACTTTTGAGTATCGACGTTTTGACCGCAAGGCGTATGAGTTGCGAAAATGGCGATTGGTTTCACGATTTGGCGGCTGACAGAGGAAGACGCCAAATCGTTCATACAGTAATATAATAGTAATGAAACCAACGAGATTTTCGCAATGAATAGCCTGGAGGGAAGTCGACAACTCAAAAGTGACCCTCCCCGTAGAAATAATTGTATATTCCTGATTCTAAATTTTAATCTTCCTGTAACTCTTTTAGGTCTTTATAGTGCTCAAGTGACTCAGGGTTTCTAAGGGCGTCTTTGTTGAGCACGGGTTTGTTTTCGATGGTTTTCTTTACTGCGAGCTCTACCTTTTTCATATTCAGTGTGTAGGGGATATCGGCAACGCCAATGATCTTGGCAGGCACATGGCGGGGTGAGGCATTTGTACGAATCGTCTGCTTGATCTTTTTCTTTAGATCTTCTGTTAGCTCATTTCCTTCAGCCATCTTCACAAAAAGTATCACGCGCACATCATCGTGCCAGCTTTGGCCAACTACGATGCTGTCTGCAATCTCCTTCATTTGTTCAAGTTGGCGATAGATCTCTGCTGTGCCAATGCGCACACCGCCAGGGTTTATTGTAGCGTCAGAGCGACCGTAGATTACCACGCCACCGCGATCATTTATCTCTATATAATCGCCATGTCGCCATACGTTAGGATAAACATCAAAATAAGCATCATGATATTTCTTTCCATCCGGATCATCCCAAAAATAGATAGGCATAGATGGAAACGCTGCAATGCAGACTAGCTCGCCTTGCTCGTTGATCACCGATTTTCCATTTTCATCAAAAGCCTCGACCTTCATGCCAAGCCCTCTGCACTGAAGTTCACCAGAATACACAGGCCCCATAGAATTTCCCAAGGCAAAGCACCCATTGAGATCAGTGCCGCCTGAGATAGATGCCAGCTGAATGTTAGACTTAATTTCTTTATAGACATATTCGAATCCCTCTGGAGAAAGCGGGGACCCTGTGGAGAGCAAAGCGCGAAGCTTAGACAGATCAAAACTCTTGCCAGGCGTTGCGCCTGCATCCTGAAGCGCAGCAATGTAACCTGCGCTTGTGCCAAAGATGGTAATGCCCAGATCTTGCGCCAGCTCCCACAGCGCACCAGCATCCGGATAAAAAGGATTACCATCAAAGAGCACAACCGTTGCTCCCAGTGCTAGGCTTGAGCTCAGCCAGTTCCACATCATCCAGCCGCAGGTTGTAAAATAGAAGATCACATCCTTGCACCTAACATCAGTATGCAACATGAGTTCTTTGATGTGATGGATGAGTATGCCGCCAGCGCTTTGAACCATGCACTTAGGAAGACCGGTAGTGCCTGATGAATACATGATGTACAGAGGATGATCAAAAGGCAGTTGTAAAAACTCTATCTCCTTAGCATCAGCGGCAAGGAAATCTCTATAATGAACAGCTCTTCGGATTTTACTTATGTCAGCTCGTTCTTCTGTATAAGGAACTACAACGACCTTTTCGATTGAAGGAAGTTCCTTTAAGATCTCGGAGATGCGTTCGAGTGAGTCGAACTTTTTGCCTTTGAACGAATATCCATTTGCAGTGAAAAGAACTCGCGGTTTTATCTGCCCAAACCGATCAAGCACTCCCTTTATGCCAAAATCTGGGGAGCACGATGACCACACTGCACCCATGCTCGTTGCAGCAAGCATAGCTATGATAGTGTCAGGCATATTGGGCATAAATCCTACAACGCGATCGCCTGGCTTAATGCCTAATGCCTTAAGAGGAGCAGCAAGCTTTGCTACCTCATCGTAGAGTTGTCTGTATGTCAGATGTACGGGGTCACAGCTCTCGCCTTTGAAGATGATTGCAACCTGATCATCCCGATGCCGAAGCAGGTTTTCTGCAAAGTTGAGTTTTGCGCCGGAAAACCACTTAGCGCCCGGCATCTTTTTTGGATCATCCACAACCTCGTTATATGGTTTTGAATGTATGATGCGGGCGAATTCCCACATAATCGCCCAGAAATCCGGGATGTTTTCGACTGACCATTGATAGAGTGAATTGTAATCGGAAAGATGCTTATCGTATCGCTCATTAACTAAGGTCATAAACCGATACATGTGGGTGTTCTTGATTCGTTCATCAGAGGGCTGCCAAAGCAATTTATCCATATCCATTTCCTTCACCAAGTTCGATAGTGCCTGGCTAATAAGCACAACAATAGCAAAACGGCAAGCAACCCCAGCAACGTTTCTCGTTTTTCTCGCGTGTCTCGCCTTTCTCGCTAGATTTAAAACCCCTTGCTATCTTGCTTAGCAATTATGTATGCATAGACCATGATGCTGTATCTCCGTCTGACGAAATTAGCTCTTATTTTCATAGCCTTAGCGATTGCAGGACTTGTTGCTCTGCAGGTATTTGCGCAGGATGGTGAACGCTGTGCAGCCGGCTATGCCTTTGATGCAAATCGCCGCGAGTGCGTTGCCTGCAACCAGCCATGTAGAACCGGTTTAGATGGCATATGCAGCCGCGGTATTCAGGATTGCTCTGGCGCAGAACCCATATGCAATCCAACCACCAACCCTTCAGATCGCCTGGAGATATGCAATGGCGAGGATGATGACTGCGATGGTCATATAGATGAAGGCTTTGATAAGGATGATGACCGCTATACTACATGCAGAGGCGACTGTAACGACAGGGATCCAAACATACATCCAGATGCAGTGGAGCGGTGCAATGAAAAGGATGATAACTGCAATGGCCTCATCGACGACGGATTCAACATCGGCGGTGTATGCACCGTGGGCCTTGGCATTTGTATTCGCGAAGGCAGGTTCGAATGCTCTTCTTCAGGCCTAGAGTCGATCTGCAACGCGGTGCCAGGCACACCTTCAAAGGAAATATGTGACAATCTCGATAATGACTGTAACGGCAAGGTCGACGATGCACTGGGTGCACATTCATGCGGGATAGGAGCGTGCAAGCAAACGATTCCAGTATGTGAAGGTGGCAAGCTCACAAAATGCGTCCCTGACAAACCAACGGCTGAGCTGTGCGGAGACAACATCGATAATGACTGTGATGGCGAAATAGACGAAGGCTTCGCCGAGCTTGGCAGAACGTGCTACGAGGGCGTCGGAGCGTGCCGCAACGCTGGCAAGATGATTTGCTCAGACGACAACCTTTCGCTCATATGCTCTGCACAAGCTGGCGAGCCCGGCGCAGAGATATGTGGCAACATGATGGACGACGATTGCGACGGCGAAGTCGATACTGATACTCCAGGCCGGGGTGATTCTTGCGACAATGGCCAATTGGGCGAGTGCCGCAGAGAAGGTAAGCTCATCTGCGATCGCTCCAAAGGCGTGCTCATGTGCTCTGCTGCTTCAGTTGAGCCGCAAAAAGAGATCTGTGATGAAAAAGACAACAACTGCGATGGCAAAATAGACGAGGGCGTTCAAAACGCATGCAAGGGATGTGGAAAGCTGCCTGGTGAGATTGGAACCGGCTGCATGGTGACGGGCGGGGATGAATGCGCAACTGGCACCTGGGTTTGCAGCGCAGATAAACTTGGTACAGCTTTTTGCGCTCTTAAAGCAGAGGTTTCTGAAGGTAAGGAATGTACATCAGATGCTAATCCCTGCACACGCGATCTCTGCCATGCTGGCATATGCACTCACCCTGCAGTAGCAGATGGTCTTAAGTGCGACGACAAGAATCCGTGCACAGTTTCTGATTTCTGCATTAAAGGAAAGTGCACAGGTGGTTCCATGCTTTCTTGTGATGATCAGAATTCTTGCACCGAGGATTTTTGCGATCCAAAATCAGGATGCATTCATAAAAAAATTGGTACTGGTATTATAAACACATGCGGTGGTTGTGAAGAGCTTTTAGCAAAACCTGGCAGCGAGTGTGTTCTCAAAGATAAGTTTGGGCCGTGCAAGAAGGGCCAGTACGTATGCCAGCCCGATAGGAGTTTTACCTGTGTTCAGAAAGTGTTTGGGCAAAAGGAAACATGCAATGGGATCGATGACGATTGTGATAATGCAGTTGACGAGGATCTTGGCACAATATCGTGTGGCATTGGAGCGTGCCGGGTTGAAATCGACAAATGTAAGAATGGCACCCTGACTAAATGTGTTCCAAATGATCCTCTTCCAGAATCGTGCACGAACAAGCAGGTGGATGATGATTGCGACGGCGTCATCGACGACATAGCAGGTGTTGATGAATCATGTCCGGTGGCAATAGGCACGTGCATAGTTCCTGGTGCAAGGAGATGCGTGGGCGATGCTGAGAAGCCTATCTGTGTTCCGCAAAATGCGCGCGATACTGAAGATGATGATAAGGACGGCATAGCAAACTATTGCGAACATGACGAGGATGTGGGCGAAGAAGAAAAGGGCCTTGTTGGTGTAAAGCTCTCTGAGGCTTCCGGATTAGGGTATGGCAGGTCTAAGCTCTTTGATTTGGCGCAGACAAGGGCTGTGATGATTCCTTGGAAAAAGATATATGAAGCAGCTGTGATAAATTCTGATTCACCTGATAGGGCAATGCTTTTGGTCAGTGGAGAAATTGGAGATGTAAGTGGTTTGGCTGTACTGCGTGCCAAGGATGTTGCTTCCGGTCAGAATTTAGTTTTTCGTGAATGCAAGGCGGCAGTAGGCGAGGCTCCAAAGATGCTTTTGGCCATTGATGAAATGGCGAGCGTTATCGCATCCATTGATGATGGATATTTGCGTTATCACAAGATAGCGTCGCAAATTCCTTCTCCATCCGCTGGCAAGCTTGAATGCCGGCTCTATGGTGAGCGCTTGCCGGCTCTTGCAGAGCGCAAGGTTACAATTGGGTCTAATGATGGCGAGTGCAGTGTAGAACGCATAGCTGCCTTATCCATGGTTCGTTCAAAACCTTTCAAAATAGCCGGCGCTGCAATATGTAAGAGCAAAGACAAATCAATATTCTCGCGTTCGCGTACGGCTGTGATCATAGACATCATCTCCCAGACACAAGATGGTAATTACTCTGTCGAGTCCATTCCGTTTGCGCGCGCTGCAGGATCTGTTGGTCAGGTAAAAATCGCATCCTTAGCAAAAGCAGACAATGGCATTTTTGTATCAGCCTGGATCAAGGGCGAGAATGTGGTTGGCATATGCAGGCAAACAGCTTCAGGTTGGCGATGCCAAGCCAAACAGGCAAACGATATTGCGTCTCCCATAGTGTTTGCCAATGCCCAACAAATATTGGAAGGTAAAACGCACGTGGCTGTAATTGACGAAAGCGGAAGGGCATTTGATATTGCCATTGATGACGAGGGGAAGATGGCAATAACAAAAGCTGAAAAAGTAAATGGCCGCGAATCTGTTGGCGATGCGCTTATGCTTCCGCTAGAGCTCGGAAAGCCCAGAATAGTTCTTTTAGGACGCGAGAGTGCGATCTCTGCGGCAAAGCTCAGAAGAACAAGCGACGGAGAACTCCATTTGACCACAGTTTCTGGCGAACAATATGAACCTGAATCTGCTCGTGATGATATCTTTCCAGGCGGTAAGTTTACATTTGGAAAACCGTCTGCAATGGCTTCTCTTCCATTAAAGCGCTATGGCGGAGAAGATGTCTTTGCTGCCTTTGAAGTGAGAAAAGGCACAGGCACTGTTGGCGAGATGGGCTTTCTTTACTGGAATGACAATGAGCCGCCTGAGGGAACTCTTACAAACATAAAATTCAATGGTAATAAGGGTCAGGCAGAGCTTAAATTTACAGACCCTGCTGGGGATGTGCTTTCGTATCGTGCTTGGATACGCGCCGGACACGGCGGATCTTTAGATCATTGGATTGACGGGTTTGAAAAGGGATGGCTGCGTTTTTCTGTTAAAGGTGATGCCTCATCGGTTGGGATGTGGCCTATAGAGATTATTGTAGAAGCCACAGATCCAGCTGGCGGAATAGCAAGGGCACGTGCTGTCATAGCACGCGATGGCAAGGTAGAATCGATCACAGAATCGACAAAAAAACCATAAACGCGAGACATGCGAGACACGCGAGACACGCCAGCAACGTGTCTCGCCTTTCTCGCAGGTCTCGCCTGATTCATTAATACCTTGATTTCCAGGTGGTTTGGGGGCTATAGAGGGCCCCCTGTTTTATTGGAGGTATAGAATGAAGGTTTTGGTAGTTGGTGGCGGAGGTCGCGAGCATGCCTTGGTCTGGAAGTTAGCTAGCTCCCAGCGCATCACACAAATCTATTGTGCCCCAGGAAATGGCGGCATCAAAGAGCTGGCCACGTGTGTGCCCATTGCCGCAGATGATATTGATGCGCTTTTAGAATTTGCCCGCACAAATTCGATAGATCTCACCATTGTAGGGCCTGAGGCTCCTTTGGCAGCAGGCATAGGTGATGCCTTTCAAAGGGCAGGGCTTAAGATATTTGCTCCATCAAAGGAAGCAGCATCCCTTGAAGGCTCCAAGGCTTTTGCCAAAGAATTTTGCAAACGCCACAACATTCCCACTGCTGATTCAGAGATATTTGATGATCCTGAAAGCGCGCTAGAGCATGTTCGTTTTAGAAAGCTGCCGTTTGTGGTCAAGGCTGATGGGCTTGCAGCAGGCAAAGGCGTGATCATCTGCCGTACAGCAGAAGAGGCAGAGAGGGCAGTAAAGGACATCATGGTTGACTGCAAGTTTGGCAATGCTGGGTGCAAAGTGGTTGTTGAAGATTTTCTTGACGGAGAAGAGGCCTCGTTCATAGCTATATGCGATGGCGAGAATGTGCTTCCGCTAGCATCTTCACAAGATCACAAACCTGCATATGATGGTGATATGGGGCCAAACACCGGAGGCATGGGCGCCATCTCTCCTGCAAGGCTTATGACGCCAGAGTTGACCCAAGTTGTGATGGATAAGATCATGCGCCCTACAGTTCGCGGTATGGCAAATGAAGGTATGCCATTTGTTGGCACGCTCTATGCTGGTCTTATGATCAAGGATGGTAAAGCAAATGTTCTGGAGTTTAACGTACGCTTTGGTGATCCAGAAACCCAACCTTTGCTTGCGCGTCTTCGCACTGATCTCGCTGATATAGTGCTTGCTGCATGTGAGGGCGAACTAGACAGAATAAACCTAGAGTGGGATGAGCGCCCAGCAGCATGCGTGGTGATGGCATCGGGCGGTTATCCAGGATCTTATGAAAAGGACAAGCAGATAACAGGTTTAAAAGATGCAGCTGGCTTAACTGACGTAATCGTATTTCATGCGGGCACGAAATTCGATGGAAATAAGGTGGTAACTTCAGGCGGCAGGGTGCTTGGCGTCACAGCGCTTGGACGGGACATGAGACAAGCCATTTCGCGCGCATATACAGCTGTTAATTTAATAAAATGGGATGGAGTGCATTATAGGAATGATATAGGAGCAAAGGCTTTAATATAGCAAGCAACGCGAGAAACGCCAGCAACGCAAGCAACGTAAATCCCCTCCCCTTTGTGAGACTGTGTCGCAATAGGGGAGGGTTCAAAGTTCTTTGACAAAAAAATATGAGAGGGCAGTGGAAAGCAATGCTTCAATATATTAATGATATGCTATAGTTTTTTTCCGAAAGGAGCAAGGTTATGGCATATCGAT